>NZ_DATCNW010000081.1:0-2610 GCF_036565025.1 Pengzhenrongella sp. | reverse complement strand
TCCTATAGGACGTCAACGCTCGGACGTTGCGGGGTTGAGGGCGGGAGTTAGCAGGTCGGGCGGGGTCGGGCAAGGATCAGCGCCGGTCAGGCAAGGGTCGGGCAAGGATCAGCGCCGGTCAGGCAAGGGTCCGGCAAGGATCAGCGCCGGTCAGGCAAGGGTCAGGCAAGGTTCAGGCGCGGTGGCGGCCGGGGGCGGCCTCGATGAACGCGGGGAGGATGACGTCCTCGACGAGGGCCTCGCGGTCGTCGTGGTGGATGAACGCGTTCCACGCGGCCGTGATGGTGGCGTCGCGCAGGTCCGCGAGGGACCAGCCCGCCTCGGTCACGAGCAGGCTCATCTCGCGCGTGAGGGTCGTGCCGGACTGCAGGCGGTTGTCGGTGTTGACGGTGACCGCGAAGCCGAGGTCCCGCAGCACCGTGATCGGGTGCTTCGCGATCGACTCGGCCGCGCCGGTCTGCAGGTTCGACGACGGGCAGAGCTCGAGCGGGATCTGGTGGTCCCGGATCCAGTGCGCGAGATAGCCCAGGCGCGCCGTTCCCTGGTCGCCTGGCTCCTCGTCCTCGGCGTGCACGAATTCGATGTCCTCGATGATCCGGACCCCGTGCCCGAGCCGGCTGGCGGCCCCGACGTGCACCGCCTCGGCGATCGACTCCAGGCCGGCGGCCTCGCCCGCGTGGATCGTCACCGGGAAGTTCGCCTCGGCGAGCGTCTTGAAGGCGGACGCGTGCCGCGACGGCAGGAAGCCGTCCTCGGCCCCGGCGATGTCGAAGCCGACGACGCCGTTCTCCCGGTTGGCCAGGGCGAGCGCGGCGATCTCGTCCGCGCGGTCGGCGTGCCGCATCGCGGTGATGAGGGTGCCGACCCGGATCGTGCGGCCGGCCTCCGCCGCCTGGGAGACGCCCTCGGCGAGGCCACCCTGCACGGCGTCGACGACCTGCTGGAGCGAGAGCCCGCGGGTCAGGTGCTGCTCGGGGGCGTAGCGCTGCTCGGCGTACACGACGCCGTCGGCCGCGAGGTCGAGCACGGACTCGAGCGCGACGCGGTGCAGCGCGGCCTCGGTCTGCATCACGGCGACCGTGTGGTCGAACGTCTCGAGGTAGAGCTCGAGGGTGCCGGAGCTGGCTGCGGTCAGGAACCACGTGCCGAGCTCGGCAGGGTCGGTGGTCGGCAGCTCATGGTCCACCTCCGCCGCGAGCTCCACGATGGTGGCCGGACGAAGCCCGCCGTCGAGATGGTCGTGCAGCACGACCTTGGGCAGGCCGGCAATGGCGGATTCGTCAATCGTCATGCCGCTTACCGTAGTGGCCACACCGGCCTACCCTTGCACGCGCGGCTGCGCGCAACCTGGGCGCGAGGGGGTCGCGACCAGGTAAGGAACCCCTCAGGGGTACTCGTCGCGCTCGTCCGACGGCAGCACCGCGGCCTGCTCGGTCACGTCCGCGGGGTCCGCCTCGCCGCGCAGGTCAGGGCGCGGCTCGCCCGGCAGGTACTCCTCCGGGGCGACCGTCTCGCGCGCACCCGGCGCGTCGTCGAGCAGGTCGCGATCCGGCTCGAGCTCGACCGCACCGGCCGGATCCACCTCGACGAGACCGGCATCGCGCCACGTCTCGCGACCGGGAACAACGCTCATGGCCCCTCCTCCACTCACTGTCCATCGTCACCCCGCCGGCCAGAACCCGCCACTCGCCGAGCGTGGCACAAGCGCCTCGGCAAAGGCCCGGTCCAAGGGCGGCTGCTCCACTCTCGGCGGAGCGGTCAGGCTTCGGGGAGGATGGCCCAGCAGACGTGCGACCAGCTGCCCAGGGCGGGTCGGGGGCCGTCCGGGGTGAGCAGCTCGGCGCGGGCGAGGTGGTGCAGCGCGCCGCCGGCGGGCTCGAACAGCGTGTAGGTGCCCGACGACGCCGCGGGCACCAGCAGGACGACATGCCTCGGCAGGGCGGTCGTCGGGCCCGAGGAGAGGTCGCCGCCGGTGAACAGCGGCACGCCGACCCCGACCGCGAGCGCCCGGTCCGCGCGGTCCAGCAGCGCGCCGAGCTCGCCGGCGTCGGTGTCGTCGACCATGACCTGTCGGAAGGTCGCCCCCGGGTACCGCGCGACGCGCGCGGCGCCCCAGGGCGGGGTGCCGAACCTCGCGGGCCACGCGAACGGGCCGAGCGAGCCCCGCCCGGTGGCGGTCTTGACCGCGCGCTGGACCGCGCCGAACCGCGCGGCTGCGTCGGGCTCGGCGAGCTCCGCCGGCCCGAACGCCCGCAGCTCGCGCGGCCGGTACCCCGCAACGGTGCGACCGGTGACCAGCCAGAGCGCAAGCAACGGGTCACCGGCGGCGGCCAGCATCGCCAGGACCGTCGAGCCGCACGTCGTCTGGTCGGACTGGCGGGCCGGCGCGTCGGACAGCCGGACGTCCGAGCCGCCGCCCGCGGGGGCCAGCGGGGCGCCGACCTGATCGCGGTCGCGGTCGGTCAGCTCGGGCCAGAGTCCCGCGAGCGCCGCGATCGCGGGCAGCGGGGTCCCGCCGGCGAGCGCCCGTTCCAGGACGCCACGCCCACGCGGGTCCGCGGCGCCGGCCAGCAGCGCGTCGTAGCGCGAGCGCTCGGCGACCGGCAGGTC
>NZ_DATCNW010000080.1:0-4232 GCF_036565025.1 Pengzhenrongella sp. | reverse complement strand
ACGTCGGGCACCGGATCGGACGCGACCTCGGGGGCGACGTCCGGCCCGACGTCGGCCGCGCCCGACGGGGACTCGCCCGCCGCGACCCCGATCAGCAAGGATGACCTCGACGAGCTGACCGCTGCGCTGGGCGACACCGAGGCGCTGGAGCACGAGGTGGGGACGGACATGGCCGGGGACGCGACCGGGTGAGCACCGCGAGAGGCCTGGTCGTGGTCGCCGAGGACGACCCCGCCGTCGCGAGCCTGCTGCGCCTGTACCTCAGCCGCGACGGGTTCGGGGTGGAGACCTACGGCGACGGGACGACCGCGCTGCAGGCCATCCAGGCGCACCGCCCGGTCGCCGTCGTGCTCGACATCGGGCTGCCGGGGACGGACGGGATCGAGGTGTGCCGCCGGCTGCGCGCGGCCGGCGACCGTACGCCGGTGCTGTTCGTGACCGCGCGCGACGACGAGATCGACCGCATCCTCGGCCTCGAGCTCGGCGCCGACGACTACGTCACCAAGCCGTTCAGCCCGCGCGAGCTCGTGGCACGGGTCCGGGCGGTGCTGCGCCGCTCGCAGCCCGACGACGACGCCGGGTCGCGACGAGCCCTCGGCGCGGTCGTGCTCGACCTGACGAGGCGTCGCGCGTGGAACGCCGGCGCCGAGGTGGCGCTGACCGCGACCGAGTTCGACCTGCTCGCGCACCTGCTCGCCCAGCCCGGCCGGGTGTGGCAGCGCGAGGAGCTGCTCGCCTCGGTGTGGGGGTACAGCTCGACGGCGGGCAGCCGGACGGTCGACGTGCACGTGTCCCAGCTGCGCGCCAAGCTCGGCGCGGGGTGCCCGATCCGGACCGTGCGCGGCGTCGGCTACGCGGCCGACGAGCTCGGAGACAAGAACGGCGGCAACGGCGGCGAGACCGGCAGCGACGGCACCGGGGCGCGACCAGGACGACCTGCCGATCGACGGGCGGGCCGAGGCACCGTGAACGCCGCGGCCCGCGGCCGGATGTCCGTGACGACCCGGATCACCCTGCTGTGCATGGGCGTCGCGCTGGTCGCGGCGCTGCTCGCAAGCGTGGCGACGGCCCGGTCCCTGGCCGCCGCCGACCGGGTCGAGACGGCCACCTCCCACGCGGCGAACCTCGACCGCACGCCGGCGCAGCGCCCGTTGCGGCGTGCCCGCGCGGTCGCGCGCCGACCACTCGTTGCCCGCTCGCTGCTGATGTCGGTCGGTGTCGGGCTCGTCGTCGGCGCGGCCGCCGGCGGTGCGATGGCGAGCGTGCTGACCCGCCCGCTGCGCCGCACCGCCGACGTCGCGCGCGCCATGGGCGCCGGGCGCCGCGACGTCCGGGTGCCGGTCGAGGGCCCGCCCGAGATCGCCGACGTCGCCGCGAGCCTGAACGACCTCGCCGACGCCCTCCAGCACAGCGAGAGCCGCCAGCGCGCGTTCCTGCTCTCGGTCTCGCACGAGCTGCGGACCCCCCTCACCGCGGTGCGCGGCTTCGCGGAGTCCATCGCGGACGGCGTGGTCACGGGGGAGGAGGCGGCGCGGGCCGGCGCGGTGGTGCTCGCCGAGTCCCAGCGGCTCGAACGGCTGGTCCGCGACCTGCTCGACCTCGCGCGGCTCGGCGCAGTCGACTTCCGGCTGGACCTCGCCGCCACGGACCTGTCCCGCCTGCTCGACGACGCCGCGACGGTCTGGCGCACCCGCGCGGCGCAGCGCGGCGTCGACCTGCGCGTCGAACGACCGGCGGGACCGCTCGTGGTCCGCACGGACGCCGCGAGGCTTCGTCAGGTGATCGACGGCCTGGCCGAGAACGCCCTGCGCGCGACCCCACCGGGTGCGCCCGTCGTCCTCGCGCTGCGTGGCCCGGCGCCCGGGGACCCGTTCGGGACGCGCGCCGTCGTGCAGGTGCGCGACGGCGGGCCCGGCCTCGCGGTCGCGGACCACGCCGTCGCGTTCGAGGCGGGCGTGCTCGGCGAGCGGTACCGGGACGACCGTCCGGGCGGGGTCGGCATCGGCCTGTCGCTCGTGCAGGGGCTCGTGCAGCGCCTCGGCGGGGAGATCGGGGTGGGGGTGGCGGCCGAGGGCGGCGCCCGGTTCACCGTGCACGTGCGCGACACGGACGACCGCGGACCGGGCGCGGGCGCGGGGCCGTCGCGCTGAGCTCTCGGCCGCTCCGGCTCAGTCTCGTCGCGCCGCCCGGACCGCCGAGCCCTTGAGCCGCGCGAAGTCGGCCCGTGGGCCTGGGCTCAGCCCTGCGGCCGCAGCGCGATCGTCATCGCCTCCATGGCGAGCAGGGGGGCGACGTTTCCCGCAAGCCGCGTGCGCGTCTCGCCGATCGCGTCCATCCGGCGCAGGGTCTGCTCGGGCGTGCTGGCCTCGGCAAGGGTCCGGACCTGCTCGTCCAGCGTCGTGTTGATCAGCTCGACGTCCGCCCCGAGCTGCACGACGAGCACGTCCCGGTACAGCGAGAGCAGATCGATCATCGAGCGGTCGAGCCCGTCGCGCTGGGCGCGGGTCGCGCGGCGCTTCTGGTCCTTCTCGAGCTGGGTGACCTGCGCGCGCAGGCTCGGCGGGAGCGTCGCGGCCCCCTCGGCACCCATCGAGCGGAGCAGCGCGGCCTTCTCCTGCGCGTCGCGCTCCTCGGTGGCGGCCGCCGCCTCGGCCTGCGCGACCTCGACCAGTCGGCCGGCCGCGAGCACCGCGTCGCCCACCCCGCGGATCGCCCCCGGGATCGTGAGCACCCGCGCGCGCCGCTCGCGGGCCTCGGGGTCGCGGGCCAGGCGCCGCGCGATGCCGATGTGGCTCTGCGCCGCGCGGGCGGCGGTGGCCGCGACCTGCGGGTCGACGCCGTCGCGGGAAACCAGCAGGGCCGCGACCGCCTCGACCGGCGGCACTCGCAGCGCGAGGGAGCGGGAGCGGGAGCGGATCGTCACGACGACGTCCTGCGGGCTCGGCGCACACAACAGCCAGACGGTGCGCGGCGGCGGCTCCTCGATCGCCTTGAGCAGCACGTTCGAGGTGCGCTCGGACATCCGGTCGGCGTCCTCGATCAGGATCACGCGCCAGCGTCCACCCGCGGGTGCGCGCTGCGCGAGGGAGACCAGCGAGCGGGTCTCCTCGATCTTGATGCTGACCAGCTCGGTCGCCACGACGGTGATGTCCGCATGGGTGCCGGCGAGCGCCGTCGTGCACGCGGAGCAGTGCCCGCAGCCGCCCTCGGCGCACTGCAGCGCGGCGGCGAATGCCCGCGCGGCGTTGGACCGACCCGACCCGGGCGGCCCGGTGATGAGCCAGGCGTGCGTCATCGCGGCCGGGTCGGCGACGGCCGCACGCAGCACCTCGACCGCGGTCTCCTGCCCGACGACGTCGTCCCAGACGCTCATGCGGTGGCCGCACCCTGCGCATCGGAGGAGGTGATGCCGAGCTCGGCGGCGACCCGCACGCGGATGTCCGCCTGGATCTCCTCGGCGCTGCGCGAGGCGTCCACGACGAGCCAACGCTCGCGGTCGAGGCGCGCGCGGGCGAGGAACGCGTCGCGGATCCGCAGGTGGAACTCGTCACCGGCCCGCTCGAGGCGGTCCGGATCGCCCGTGAGGCGGGTGAGCCCGATCCGCGGATCGAGGTCCAGGAGCACGGTGAGCTGGGGCAACAGGCTCTCGGTGGCCCACAGCGAGAGCCGCTCGACCTCGTCGGCACCCAGGTCGCGCCCGTTGCCCTGGTAGGCGACCGACGAGTCGAGGTAGCGGTCGGTGATCACCACGGCGCCCCGCTCGAGGGCCGGGCGGATCAGCGAGTGCACGTGGTGCGCGCGGTCGGTCGCGTACAGCAGCGCCTCGGTCCGCGGGTCGATGTCCTCGCCGTGCAGGACGGCGTTGCGCAGCTCGATACCGAGCGTGGTGCCGCCGGGCTCGCGGGTGAGCACGACCTCGCGGCCGACCACGTCGCGCAGCCACTCGCCGAGCAGCCGCGACTGCGTGGACTTGCCGACGCCCTCGCCTCCCTCGAAGGAGAGGAAGAAACCGGGGCGCGACTGGGAGCTCACGTGGGTCAGGGTATCCGGAGCCGCCGACGAGCTCCGCGCCGGCGGCGGCGGGCGGCGGTGGTCGGTGGCGGGCGAATGCGGTCGGTGGCGGGCGATGGCGGGCGGCGGCCGGCGATGGCGGGCGGCGGCGGGCGATGGCGGGCGGCCGCCACCGAGGAGCGCGACGCGCAGGAGAAGGCCGCGCTGCTCCGCTCGATGGG
>NZ_DATCNW010000079.1:0-7815 GCF_036565025.1 Pengzhenrongella sp. | reverse complement strand
GTCTCGCTCGAACTCGCACACGGCAGTGTCCGAGTTCGGCGGAAACCTCCGAGTTCGGCGCAGTCTCGAAGCGGTATGCCCGACCGATCCGGGGCGCGGCGGTAGGTCCGTGGATTGGCTTAGCCTCGGCTCGTGTCCATTTCACTGAAGTACGCGGTTGTCGAGCGCGAGCGTCGGTTCCTGCTGGCGAGCCTCCCCGACGGCGTTGTCAGCACGAAGCAGATCGTCGATCGGTACGTGACGGGGACTCGAATGAGGCTGCGCGAAGTATGCGAGGAAGACGGCACCGTCATTCGCAAGTTGGGGCACAAGGTTCGCCTCAGTGCGGGACCCGCTGAAGTCGCATGCACGAACTTCTATCTAGACGATCAGGAGTGGGCAGTTCTCGAGGCTTTGCCCGCCCAGATACTCCGGAAAAAGCGGTACATGCTGCATCGCGATGGGCTGATCGTCGTAGTTGACGAGCACGAGGACGGCACACTCGTCGCAGAGATCGATGATCGTGAGCAACCGTCAGAGTTCGTTCCTGAGTGGCTGGACACCATCGAAGACCTGACCGAGGACGAGCGCTGGACGGGTGCAGGTCTCGCTCGCTGAAATGCGCGCTCATCGGCATGAGCGGTCGGTTGCGCTGGCCCGGCCGCCAACGACGCGATGGCACGAGCAACCCGATAGGGACACAGTCGGTGAGGCGCCGAAGAGACACCTCGGGGTGCGACCGGCCGCGCTGGCCCGAGACAGTGAGTTCGCCGGTCTGTTGCGAGTTGGCCGGTCGAACGGGGTGTTGCGAAATCTGATCCGTGTTTCCTGCCACGGATAAGTTCACCGTCCGCATCGGTGATTGAGAGCAGGCGCTCGTCGTCGAGATAGGAGTTGTTGTCGTTTCGCCAGCCAAAAGTCGACAACAACTCCTATCTCGACGCTCGAACGGGCTCGAACTCGTAGGGCAGGGGCGTTTGGGGGCATCGGTTCGGGGCGAGTTCGCCGGTTCGGGGCGAGTTCGCCGGTCGAAAACGACGAACTCGCGTCAAAATGGCGAACTCGCGCCCTGGACGCGGCTAGCCGCGAGCCCGCCGTCGCGTGGAAGTCAGTCCGGGGTGCGGGGAGGTCAGGCGAGGGTGCAGTTGACCAGGACCGGTTCCGGTTCCAGGTGGATGCCGGTGGCAGCCTCGACGCCGTCGCGGATGGTGCGGGCGAGGGCGAGCAGCTCGGTCGTGGTGCCGGTGCCGCGGTTGGTCAGGGCGAGCGTGTGCTTGGTCGACAGGCCCACCGGGCCCGGCAGGCCGTAGCCGCGCCCGAACCCGGAGTGCTCGATCAGCCACGCGGCGCTCGTCTTGACCCGGCCGGCGCCATCCGGAAAGCGCGGGGCGGCCGGTGGCAGCGCGGCGGCGCGGTCCGCGGAGAGGATCGGGTTGGTGAAGAACGAGCCGGCGCTCCAGGTGTCGTGGTCCTCGGCGTCGAGCACCATGCCCTTGCCGCGGCGCAGCCCGAGCACGGCGGCGCGCACGTCCGGGGTCCTGGCCCGCTCCCCGACGGCGACGTCGAGCCGGCGGGCGAGCTCGGGGTACCGGATCGGCGCGGACAGGTCGCCGAGGAACATCTGCAGGCCCAGATCGAGGACGACGTAGCGCGGCGTCGGGCCCCAGGGGGTCCCGTGCTCGGTCAGCGATCCCTTGAGCACCGACGTGCGGTACCCGAACGCGAGGTCGACCAGCGGAAGGGTGCGGACCGCGGCCCGCTCCCGGTCCCAGACCCGCACGTCGGCGACGACCCCGGAGAGCTCCTGGCCGTACGCCCCGATGTTCTGCACGGGAGCCGCGCCCGCCGACCCGGGGATGCCGGACAGCGCCTCGAGCCCGATCCAGCCCTCCTCGATCGAGCGCGCGACGACGTCGTCCCAGACCTCCCCGGCCGGCACCCGCACGTTCGCGCCGCCGCAGGTGTCGGCCGAGTCGACGTGGACCCCGCGGCGGCCGTCGCGCACGACGACGCCCGGGAAGCCGTCGTCGGCCACCACGAGGTTCGAGCCACCGCCCAGGACGAGCAGCGGCTCCCCCGCGGCGTCGGCCGTGCGGACGGCGTCGATGAGCTCGGCCTCGGTGGACGTCTCGACGAAGCGCCCGACGGGCCCGCCGAGGTGCAGGGTGGTGAGCTCGGCGAGCGCCGGAGGGGCGGTGGACGTGGTCGCGCCCACGGCGTTGCTGGTCATGCGCACAGGCTACGCGGGGCGCTCGGCGGACCCGCGCCGGCCGGCCGCCGTGGGCAGCGGCGCCGCGGCCGACAGCACGAAAAGGCCGACGACGACCGGCACGACGATCGCGAGGAGGGCGTGCCGGTACCCGACATGCTGCGCGAGCAGGCCGAGCAGCGGCGGTCCGGCGAGGAACGCGCTGTACCCGATCGTCGAGACGACACTGACCCGCGCGGCGGCCCGCAGCGGGTCGTCGCTCGCGGCGCTCATCCCGACCGGGAACCCGAGCGCCGCGCCCATGCCCCACAGCGCCACCCCGACGAGCGCGAACGGCAGCGTCGGCACCAGGCCGAAGATCGCCAGGCCCACGATCGACAGCAGTGCGCACATCCGCAGCACCGGCACCCGCCCGTACCGGTCGAGCAGCCCGGTGCCGAGCAGGCGCATGCCGGTCATCGCGGTCACGAACAGCCCGAACGTCAGGGCACCGGTCGCGTGGGTCTGGTCGAAGCCGTCGACGACGGCGAGCCCGACCCAGTCGTTCGCGGAGCCCTCGGTGAGTGCGGCGGCGAGCACGACCAGGCCGATGAGCAGGGTCCGCGGCTCGAGCCAGGCCCCGAAAGCGTGCCGCGCGGAGGTGAGGTGCGCGACGTCGTCGGCGGTCGCCGACGTCGTGTCGGAGGTGCCGTGGGCGCCGGGCATGACGACCGCCTCGGCACCCGCGGGCAGGAACGCGCGGACGGCCCAGAGCACGCCCAGCAGGCTCGCGACCAGGGCGACGCCGAGGTGGCCGAGCACCGAGACGTGCAGGTAGGCCGCGAGCGCACCGACCCCGGCGCCCGCCATCGTGCCGACCGAGAACCCGGCGTGGAAGCGCGGCATGATCGCCCTGCCGAGCCGTTGCTCGACGGCGGCGCCCTCGAGGTTCATCGACGCGTCCCACACGCCCGTCCCGACGCCGAACAGCACCAGACCGGCGCCGACGACGAGCAGCAGGCCGGACTCGACCCCGACCGCCCCGACGAGCAGGCCAGCGGTGCTCGCCGTCGCGAAGCAGGCGACCGTGCGGCGCGCACCGAGCCGCTGAACGACGAGCCCGGAGAGCGGGAGCGCCAGGAGCGAGCCGATCGCCCCGATCAGCAGCAGCACCCCGACCTCGGAGGCGGTCAGGTCGAGGTCGTCGCGCACCGCGGGGATGCGCGACGCCCAGCTGGCGAAGTTGAAGCCGTTGAGGACGAAGACGACGAAGACCGCGGTGGCCGCCCTCGTGACGGTGCGCTCGGTGCGCGGGACGCGGGTGCTCATCGCACGCCCGCCCTGATCCTGGTCTTGCGACGCCCGACCACGGTCCTCCTTCTGCGGGTGTCCCGCCCGACGCACTCACCGGGCGTCGTCGATTCTGGCAGACCCTCCGCGGCCGCAGGTGCGCGGGTCGGAACGGGCGCGATGGCCCGTGTTCGGACTGCCGCCTCGGGCGCGACGCGGCGGGACAGCGCGATGCTGGCAACCATCGCGACCGCGATCAGCACCAGGGCCCGCCGGGTGCCGAGCGTCTCGGCCGCGACCCCGAGCAGCGGCGGGGCGGCGAGGGTCGCGAGCGAGGCGAACGCGGAGACGACCGAGACCCGGCCGGCCGCGCGCAGCGGGTCGTCCGAGGCCGCGGCGATGCCGATCGGCACCGCGAGCGCGGCGCCCAGCCCCCAGAGCACGACCCCGACCCCGGCGAGCTCGAGCGTCGGCGCGAACCCGAAGCCGACCAGGCCGACGAACGAAACGGCGCCGGAGACCCGCAGCACGGCGACCCGCCCGAACCGGTCGATCAGCCGGGTCCCGAGCAGCCGGACGGTCGTCATCGCGGCGACGAACACCCCGAAGACGATCGCGCCCACGGCCTGCGGCTGGTGGAAGCCGTCCACGACGGCGATCGCGAGCCAGTCGTTGGCCGATCCCTCGGAGAGAGCAGCGGCCATGATGACGACGCCGACCAGCAGCGTGCGCGGTTCGCGCCACGCGCCGAGCGCCGTGCGCCAGCCGGCGCGGGGACCGACCACGACGGACGGGGCGCCGACGGCGTCGGAGCCGCCGCCGGCCCACAGCTGCTCGAGGCGCTCGCGCTCGGCGCGCACCGCGAGCTGGCGCGGCGGGAGGCTGTCGATCACGACGTGCGGGATGCTGGCGGTCCGCCAGACCAGCCCGATCACCGCGGTGACGACGAACTGGGTCAGCACGGACACCCCGGCGTGCGCCGCGATCGCGCCGACGAGCGAGCCGATGACGGCGCCGATCGAGAAGGCTGCGTGGAAGTGCGGCAGGATCGTGCGCCCCATCCGGCGCTCGACGGCGGCCGACTCGACGTTCAGCGGGACGTTGCCGATCGCGAACGACGCGCCGGTGAGGAAGACCCCGGCCGCGAGCATCGGGACGCTGTGCAGCGCGGGACCGAACCCGAGCAGCACGAACGCCGCCGTGAACCCGAAGGTCGCCATGTGCAGTGCGAACCGGCCGCCGAACCGGCTCATCACGAGCCCGGCCGCAGCCACGGTCCCGAGGGCGCCGACCGCGCCGGTGAGCAGTACGACCCCGAGCTCGGTCGTGGACAGGCCGAGCGCGTCGCGGACCGCAGGCAGGCGCGCGAGCCAGCTCGACATCATCAGCCCCTGGAGCCCGAACAGGCCCATCAAGAGCGAGCGGGCCCAGGCGACCTGGACGGCGGGGGATCGAGCGGCGGGGGATCGCGGCTGAGGCATAGCGGTCTCTCTCTGAGCGGCACGTGCAGGGCTTGGGGCCCGCTTGGGGCGGGCTTGAAGGCGGCGTGGGACCGTCTTGTCGAATCGATTCGAGCGTGGTCCGCGGCGATAGTCGACCGCTGGGGTCGAATCGATTTGAGGGGTATCACAAGTGTGTGGGTAGGCTGGCCGCTCCGTCAAACGACATGGCCACCCCCGGCCGCCGGGCGGTGGTTCGGAGGTGAGCACGGTGAGCGCGAGCCGCCCGACCCTCGCCAACGTTGCCGAGGCCGCCGGCGTCTCCGTCTCGACCGCCTCCCTCGCGTTCTCCGGCGCCGGCCCGATCGCGTCGACGACCCGCGGCCGGGTGCTCGCCGCGGCCGCCGAGCTCTCCTACCCCGGCCCGAACCCACTCGGCCAGCAGCTGCGCAGCGGGCGCTCGGGGATCGTCGGGGCAATCTTCGGGGACCGGCTGCGCCGCAGCTTCCGCGACCCGGTCTCGATCCAGATGCTCGACGGCCTCGCCCAGGCGCTCAGCACGCACGACGTCGGCATCCTGCTCATCCCGTCCGAGGCGGGCGAGGTCCCGCCGCTGGTCGCGCGCACCGCGATGGACGCCGCCGTCGTCGTGCTGTGCAACGGACCCGACGACGAGGTCGTCGCGACGCTCGCCCGGCGCGGCATCCCGGTGGTCGTGGTGGAGGGCGACCTCGGCGCCGCGCGCCGCGCGGTCCGGGCCGGCGTCGGGGCCGAGGCGGACGGCAGCGCGGCGTTCGCCGGGATCTCGGACATCGCGACCGCGAGCGTCGGGATCGACGACCGCCACGGCACGGAGCTGCTGGTCCGCGAGCTGCTCGCGCTCGGCCACGAGCGCTTCGGCGTCGTCACGCTGCCGTACGGCCACGACCGGCGGCTCGGCGAACCGGACCCGACCCGCGACCCGCGTTCGGGCTACCTCGCGACGGCGCGCCGGCTGGCGGGGATCGCGGACGCCGGCGTCGTGCCCGAGATCGTGATCGAGACGCCCGCCTCGCTCGTCGAGCACGGCCGCAGCGCGGGCCACCAGATCCTCACGCGACCGAACCCGCCGACGGCGATCGTTGCCCTGAGCGACCTGCTCGCGTCTGGGGTGGTGCTGGCCGCCCGCGAGCTCGGCCTGCGCGTGCCCGACGATGTCTCGATCGCGGGCTTCGACGGTCTCGACCTGCCGTGGCTCGCGCCCGACATCCTCACCACCGTGCGCCAGCCGCTCGAGGAGAAGGGCCGGCTGGCCGGTGAGGCCGCCGTCGAGCTCATCGCGGGCCGCGCCGTCGCGGACGTGATCCTGCCGGTAGAGCTCCAGCTCGGCACCACCACAGGCCCGCGCCGCTAGCTGCGCCCCCACCCACCCGCCGTCGGCCCCGCCCCCTCTCCGGCAAGGTCCCCCGCCGAACTCGGAGGTTTGCGCCGAACTCGGACACTGCAGTGTGCGAGTTCGGCGTGAATGTCCGAGTTCGGCGATCTAGCTCCGGGGCTCGCGCGGAGACTGGGCGGCTGTTCAGCGGATTATTCTTGGGGATCGCGGCTGGTTGGCGCGTCATCGACCGAACACCAGATGAGGCGGGATTACCGTGCGGCGAGGTTCACCTTCGACAGTGACCAAGATCAGGACGCCTGGGTCCATCCTGCTGCCCCTGCTGGGGGCGTCAGCGATCTCGCTCACGAACGCCGCCCTGCTCCAGGCGAATCGCCCGGGCTGGCCATTCGCTTGGGTCCCCTGGTTCCTACTCGGTGTGGGCTGCCTTCTCCTGCTCGAGGTGTTGTGGCTGCGCACCCTTGGCATTGATCTGACGCCTGAGCTCGCCGTCATCCGGGGCTTCCGACGACGGGACGTTCCGTGGCGGGACGTGCAAGCTGTGTTCGGCCGCGAACGCCGGGATGTCCAGCTAATCCTCGAGAGCGGCGAGGCGGTCACGCTGCCGGCACCGAGGAACCCGATGGGCCGCCACGGCGAAGCCACGTACGACCGGGACTACCACCGCATCGGCCAATGGTGGTTGGCCCACCGCGGCGCCGACTGGACCCCCGCCGCGCCCCGGGCGTAACCGACCGCTCACGGACCGCCACCTGCCCCGCGACACCGCACGGCAACTCCGCGCCGAATGCCGAGGCTCGCGTCTCACTCGGACGTTTGCAGCCTGCGCACCCTCAGTGCAGCCCTCTGTGCAGCCCTCTGTGCAGCGAGAGTGCACCAAAACGCCTCATTCACTGCACTTTCGCTGCACAGAGCGATGCACTGAGCCCCGCCACTCACGGGATTGACGGGTCGACCCGCCATCGAGCCCGCCGGCAAGCCGAAGGGCCAGCCCCCATCGCGAACTCGGAGGTTTGCGTCGAGCTCGGACACTGCAGTGTGCGAGTTCGGGGTCAATGTCCGAGTTCAGCGAGGGGTCCGTGCGGCGGTTGGGGTTGTTGTCCACAGGTCGGGGTCTGCGGGGGGGGTGCTGGGTGGGTACAGTCGCGCGAAGTGAGTGGCATCGGGCCGGCAGCAGGTCACGGAATTCGCGCGGAACAGGGAACCTGGTGCACGCATGAACGACACCCCGGCGCAGGTCACGGCCCCCGGCTGGTACCCCGACCCGCTGCGGCGGGCGCCCCTGCGGTACTGGTCAGGACAGGGCTGGACGACGTGGCTCGCGTCCGGGGCGACCGTGTGGGTCGACGACGGCCCCGTCCGTCGCGCGCTCGTCCCGGGCGACCTGGCTGCGTTGCGGTTCGTCCAGGAGATCTTCCTGCCCGAGGCCCAGGACAAGGCGCAGCTGTCCGCGGGGCTGGCAGCCGAGCTCGCCGCCCTCGCCGCGGAGCTGTCGGTCGAGGCGCGCCGCGGCCCGGCGACGTCGTTCGTGGGTCCGCTGGTCC
>NZ_DATCNW010000078.1:0-3167 GCF_036565025.1 Pengzhenrongella sp. | reverse complement strand
GAAAACGGGCAATAGCCCAGGCAAACGAGCCAAGTCAGGATTCTGCGGACGCTGCCAGGACGGGTGCCAGCGAGGGATGGGCTGTGAACTGGGGACGGCCGGTCGAGCTGGCTGGCTGTCCCGGTCCCGTCCTCGACCTGTGGCCGGTGCCAACTCGGGCCGTCCACAGGTGGTCGAGCATAAAGGCGCAGCTCCTGCTATTCGCAACAGTTCAATACGCGAAGGCGCCAGTTGGCTGGTCAGGAGCCACTTCGCCCCGACTTCTGGAGCCTACCGCGAGTTGCGCCGCCTGCGGAATCTCCCTGCCGCGCACGAGTTAGCGGCAGTCTCCTCGACGATGCGTTCGCGCGCCGTTGCCACCGAGAGAGCGCCGACCATGGCTGCTATCACATGGGATTCTCTACATTATCCCGCGTGATAGGACCTCCGCCGTTGGCATCCATCGAGCTGCCTCAATCCGAGCGGCGTCGCATCCAGCTGACGTGCCTGCGTGCCTTGGCCACCGGCAGACGCAGAGGTGAACGCCGGCATCTCACCAGCGTGGGCAGCTCGCCCACCTGTGGACGGCCTGAGCTCCACCCCTCCGGGGCTCCACCCGCCCAACACCCACAACTATGCACGACGAGCGTTCGTGTGTATAGTTGTGGGTGTTGGGCGGGTTGCAAAACGGTCGGGTCTTCCGACCACCCGAGCCTGACACGGAAGGTCGATCCATGTTCTCGCTGCTCACTCGCCACAGCCCCACCGACGAGGTCGCCCGGGCCTCAGATCGCTCGGTCGCCGAGGTATTCCCCTGGTTCTCTCCGGTGGCCTCAGCGCGTCTGGCGACACACGGATACGTCGCGGCGGCCGCCATCGGACTGAACACGCCCGACGCCACGAACCCGCTCCTGAACGGCGATCACCCCGACGTCACCGCCTGGCGTGCCGCGTTCACGATCGACACCGTCATCGACGCCGACGACGTCCTCACACAGCGCCCAGGTTTCGTACCCCGGGGTGACCGGATCACCTTCTGAACTGACGGCGGCCTACGGGCCGCTGACCAACAACCCCACCGCAGGGGCGGACCAAGAGGTCCGCCCCTGCACACCGGCTCACCCCGCGCGCGGGGTGAGCCTCCGAGCACGAGGAGCACACCCCCATGATGACGACCCGATCCACCGAGGACCTGCCTGCCGAGTGGGCCGGCCCGATCCTGGACCTGGTGGAACAGGCCCGCATCTCCGCCGCTCCGGCGGACGACGAGAACGGGGCCTGGGCCGCCGCAGAAGCAGGCCAGGACCAGTTCCGCACCGGCTACAAGGCCGCCCGCCGCACAGCCTCCGCCGGGCAGCTCGCGGCGCACCTCCTGCGGCTGCGCGCGGCCGACCGCGTCGACCAGGGCGACCTCAACGACTGGACCGTGGCCCTGGCCAAGGCCGGCCCCGCGATCAGCTCCTGGGACTGGGACATTCGGATGCAGGGAGCGCTCGACCTGCGCCGGACGTTTCTCGACACGACCCGCACCGCCACGACCGACGCCCGGCCCGCCCGGCTCGTCGCGGCCTGGCTGACGCACAACGCCGGCGCGCAGCTCGTCCCCGCGACCGGGCGCCTGGTCGAGTACGTGCTCGAGCACGAGGACGTCAGCCCGAAGGCCCTGGAGCGCGCCTGGTACGCCGTCCACGGCGCCCGGCTCCTCGACGAGCTCGCCGCACGCGGCAAGCCCCGCGAGGGCCGCCCCACCCGCGAGGACGCCGCCCACCACACCCTCGTGCGCGTCGCGGTCTGCGGCGTACACGCCGCACAGATCATGACCAAGCGCGAGCTCGCCCGCCGCGCCGGCACAACCCGCATGACCATCGACTCCTGGCTCAACGCCGCGATCCCCGCGGCCGCCGCAGAACAGGCGCCCGACGGCCGCCACCTCCGCGGCGTGCCAGCACTCAGCAACGGCGTCGCGAGGTTGGCCGAGGAAGAGCCGGTCGCTGACCCAGAGGAATCCTGAGCGCCACCAAGCACACGACATCGGAACAGCCACATGAAGCTTGAGATCCTGGATCAGATGGCGCGAGCCGTAGGAGACGCCACCGACTGGCTGGCGGCACTCTGGGGGATCCCCTGCTCGTGTGCCTCGTGTGCCTCGTGTTCCTCGCGACCCTCGACTTCCTCATAAACGCCGTGGGTGTTGCGCTCGCCAACCGCTGATCAATTCGGAAGTCGCGACCGGTCTAGCGGCTCTCCGCACACACTGAAACGCCCCCCTCGCAGTCAATGGCGAGGGGGGCGTTTTAGTCAGTCAGGCTCAGTGGCAGCGTTTGACCATCGGCATCCCGATGCTTCTCGGGTTGTTGCCCGCCTTCATGTTGACGTTGTGGTACTTCCCGCTCGACGTGTGCCCCTCGTACCGGACCAGATACGTCATTCCGCCGTGCACCTCTTTCCGCTGCACGTGGCTGTGCGTGCAGGTGTACGGCGTCGCCCAGTCCTCGGCATTCGGGTACTGAGGAATGTAACCGTCCATCTCGTCTGCCTGCGCGGCACCGGCGCCGGCGAGGGCAACCCCCGCAGCTAGAGCAATGGTGGCGAGGCCGGTCACGAATCTCTTCTTCTGCATATCAACCTTTCACAAGCGCACCCGAATGACGCGCATCAACACTGTCTCTTAGTCGCTCTGCATTTGCAAAAGCAACTTTTGAGACAAAGAGGCTTTACGGGATTAATGGGGGTCTGCCAATAAACACCAAGTGCCAGTGCTTCAAGGCCGACGAGCATCTACGCGACGTCGCGCCTGCCGCCCGCCGTAGAGCTCGCAGGAAGTCGCCCGGGCCCCCTGCGCGGGGCACTGGGCGGCGACGTCCTGGTTGATGACGCGCGGCCGGAACTACGCGATCGCCTCGCCCACCACGAGCACGCCGGGTCGACGTCGAGAGCCTCGTGCGCGAGCGCGCCACACAATGCGAGCTTGGCTCGGCGGACTCCGTCGCGCAGGTCCTGCACCACCGTGTAGGTGACGTCCCCGCCGGCGACAGCGCCCCTCGCGCGGGGTACGGCCAAGATAAGCGTAAAAGGGGCCATGCGCCGATCGTGAGGGACGAGGACCCGTCCGGCGGGGCGCGCCAGCACGCACCGGATGACGGGCCATCTTCCGGCACCACCGATCCGCATCTGGGACCGGTGACCTG
>NZ_DATCNW010000077.1:0-3192 GCF_036565025.1 Pengzhenrongella sp. | reverse complement strand
CCGGTTCGCGAACCGGTCTCGGCCGAGCCGATCCCAACGAGCTCGCCGACGTGGTCCGGTCGGTTGGCTCGGACCCGCCGAGAGCGCGGGCTGGCTCGGCTGGCTAGACGGCGCTGATCGTGAGGTGGATCGGACCTCGGTCAGCCGGTGCCGAGATCGTCCAGCGCCGGCCCACGCGCACGATCTCGTGCGACTGGCTCGCGGTGATCTCGCCGTCGGTCTCGAGCACGACGACCGTGCCGGACCCGCTGCCGGACCCGCTGCCGGACCCGCTGCCGGACCCGCCGCTGGGTCCGCCGGACCCTCCGCCAGGTCCGCCGAGACCGGGACGGAAAGTGACCTCATCGGACTTCACCGACGCGATCTCCGCTGAGGCCCACAGCACCCGCACCGCCGGGGTCGTGGGCAGGAACAGGTCGAGCGGCAGCATGTGACCGCTGTGCCCGGGGACCACGAGAGCCGCGCCGTCGTGCAGGTCCTGACCGTCCAGTGCGAGGTGGACGGCGGTGTCGTAGCCGATCACGTTCACCAGGTGTACCAACCGCTCGCCGTCGGGCGTGGCCGTGGTGGTGGCGAGCAGCCCGGGGTTGGCGGCGCGGACGTCCAGGCCTGGTGCGGCGCCCAACCGACGAACGGCCGAGGCGAACAGCCCCGGGTCGGAGGCCAGCTCCGCCGTGAGCAGCACGGCCCGCCCGGCTCCACGGCGGACCTCGAGCCCGCAGGGACGCCCGGTGGCCACCTCGACCAGCAGCGTCTCCGCGGCTTCGGCGGCCAGGGGCTGGATCCAGCCGGCTCGCTTCTCGGGGATGGCCGGCAGCCACGACCGGGACGCGACCGACGGGTAGTAGTGGTGGCCCTCCCGGACCACCTCGCCCGCCGTGACGCCGAGCGCGTCGGCCAGGACGCGGCACGGCCGGCCCTCGAGATCGAGCTCAGGCAGCTTGCCCAGCAGGAGCAGGCCACCGCCGTCGTCCAGGTGCGCCACCAGGCGCCGCTGAACCGGCTCGGCGAGATGGCGGCCGGTTGCCAGGGCCACGACCTGCGGCAGCGAGCCGGTGCCGCGGTCGACGTGGGGCGGCAGCGAGCCGGTGCGGCGGTCGACGTGGGGCGGCGGCGGGCCGGTGTGGCGGCTGACCTGCGGCAGCGAGCCGGCTCGCCGGTCCACCTGCAGGTCGACGGCACCGAACCGGTAGCCCGCGAGCAGCAGGGAGCGAGCCAGGGCCTTGCGCTGGCCGGCCCCGCGATGGGAGGCCAGGTCCTCGACGATCTGAGACATGATCGCGCTCGACGGGTGGTGGTACTCGGTCATGTACGAGTCGAGGACGAAGCCGAGTGCGACGTCGTCGTGCTCCTCGTGCATCCGCGCGAGCCACGGTTCCTGCGCATTGACCGCGGCGACGACCGCGGAGGTCGGGGCGTACGTGAGGCTGTGCTCGCCGCGGGGCCCGACGGGCGCGGCCATCCCGTGCTCCTCGCCGAGGATGCTGATCCGGTCGTTCCCGTCGCCCACCGGCGCGTCCAGGTGACGGTTGATGCCGCCGGCGAACAGGTAGTAGTTGATCAGCCTGTTTCCCTGGGCCACGCAGATCCGGGTCTTGAGGTCGATGGTCGACGGCTCGTACACCTTCTCGAGGCCGCCGCCGTAGTCGCCGTTGCCGGCCTCGAACTCGACCGATGTCAGGGGCTGGTCCTGGTCGTGCACCGCGGCCATGAACGCGTTCATCACGTACAGGTCCGTCGCGGTGTCCAGGGTCACGTCGCCGAGGTAGTGGTCGGATCCCGAGAGCATCCCGGGCACCCCGGCATACGTCTCGACGAGCTGGCTGATGCCGATCGGGAACGGTCCGCCGTCGCCGCCCGCCGTGCCGTGGATGTTGATGATGAACGGCACATCGCGGATGCCGGCGCCCTCGGCGAAGCCCCGCAGGGCCTGGACGTACCGCGCGAACCGGCTCCGCATGAACCTGCCGAGGTCGAGACGCAGTGCTCCGGCCCAGGCTTCGTCCGGCGTCCGGACCGCGCGGGCCCAGGCGCCCGGGTCGGACAGGTCGATCGGGTAGCGCGCGGCGAACCGGTCGCCGTGCTGGTCGCGAACCCACGCGAGCAGGTCCGCGAGCAGGTGCTCGGTCAGGTCCGGGGTGTTCGTGACCCAGGCGAGCATCCCGATCTCGTTGTCGAGCTGGACGGCGATCACGTTGCCGCCGCGCGGCTGGAGGCGTTCGGCGATGGCAGGCAGCACCGCGTCGAACCACCGCTCGGCCTCGGCGAGGAACGCCGGCGCGAGGTAGTCGACGGTCGCCGTCGTGCCCGGGCGACCGTCCCAGCCGGTCGGGACGATCTCGGGGTGCTCGGTGTACACCCGGAACGGCAGGCCCTCGTTCTTCAGCTCGGCCATGATGAACGGACCGGGACGGGCGACGAACCACAGCCCCGCGTCGCGGCAGAGGTCGATGAACCCGGCGACGTCCCGCTCGGGCAAGGTCTCGCCGGTGACGTCGATCGAGCCGTCGGGCAGCTCGTGGACGACCCAGGGGATGTACGAGGCGACGCCTGCGCACCCCGCGGCCTTGAGCGACGCGATCCTGTCCGCCCACTCCTCGCGCGGCACGCGGAAGTAGTGGATCTCGCCGCACATCACTACGCGCGGCACCCCGTCGATGATCAGCCGGCGGCCCGAGATCTCGATCATGACGTCACCGGTTGGTCAGCCCCGCCGTGGCCGTGGTGGTGGGCATCAGGCGGTCTCCACGTGCAGGGTGCAGGGGCCGTTGCGCAGCGCGGTCAGGACCGGGTCGAGGTCGATGCGCACGCCGGGGCGGCGGTACGGGTTAGCCAGGGGGGTCACGCGCAGCGGGACGCCGTTGAGCGAGACGACGACCGGTCCGTGCCCTAGCCGTCCGACCGAGTAGGTGAGGTGCAGCGCGCGTCCGTCCAGCGGGATCGTCGCGGTCAGGTCGTCCATCGAGGCGGGCAGGACCGGGTCGATCTCGAGTGTCGTCGCGCGCCGGCGGATGCCGAGCAGGGTTTCGACGACGAGCCGCAGGAACAGCCCCGGCCCCGACGAGTAGACGCGCCAGCCGCCTTCCAGGGCGACCTCGCCCCGGGCGACCTTCGCGTAGTTCTCGGCGGCGTCGTACCGGTCGGTGAACACCGCGTCGGAGGAGGAGTAGTAGCAGGTGGACTGGCGGGGGG
>NZ_DATCNW010000076.1:0-39800 GCF_036565025.1 Pengzhenrongella sp. | reverse complement strand
GAGGTCACGACAGACTGACCACCAAGGCGACACCATGACCACGAACCCCGCCGGTCACACACCGGCGGGGTTCACCTTTGCCCAAAAACCATCATCACCGGGAACGACGCCGCCATGATCACCTGACGTGGCGGTCAACAGGTGGTTTCAGTGATGATGATCATCAACGCGCTTCAGACACCTGATACGGGAACGGACGCCAGCGGAATGGTGGTCGTCTCAGGCGTAATCGTCGTTGCCGCCAGCGCAACGGGAGCTGTCGCCCTGATCATTACGGCCATCGTGCGGCGCGCGCCTTCGCATTCCTCTGAGCCCGCAGCGGGGTGGTACGCCGACCCCTCGCGCGAGGGGACCTGGCGATTCTGGGACGGCCACTGCTGGACGAATAGCGTCGCATAGCCGCGGACCGTCGCCCGCTCGCGACCTCATTGATCGGCCCGAACCGCCACTTCACGACCGGTAAGTGGTGTCGAGCGACGCGGACGCCGAGGCCTCGGACCACCGACGAGTCGCCAAGCGACCTGAGCGTCGAGTGTGAGGTCAAGCCTTCTGGTACCGCTGAAGTGATCGACGTCCACGTGCTGTGAACGGAACGCGGCATGACCGTGCACCGCTCGAGGCAGTTGAGGTGAGGGGCCCCCAACCCGGCGGATGGTCGGGTTGGAGGTGGTTGGCTGTTGGCCATGATGGACTGGCAAGTGCTACGGGACGTGTATGGCAGCGCGGCCGGAGTCCCGGCCCTCTTGGACGAGGCGGCCTCGGTGATGGACTGGGACGCGCCGGTCTGGAGCGAGTTGTGGTCGCGGCTGTGCCACCAGGGCACGGTGGCACCCGCGAGCTACGCAGCCCTGCCGGACCTGGCACGGATTGCATCGTCGCGCGCGGACGTGGCCTTGGAACCGGCCCTGACCTTGGCGGCGTCGATCATCGCCTCCAAAGACGGCCCGCCGGAGATCATGGACGTCCGCAGCGTCTATGCAGCCCAGATCAGCTCCCTGAAGCCCGTCGCCGCGCACAAGCTTGCCCTGGTTCATGATCGTGCGGACTTCCTGTACGCCCTACAAGCCGTCGCGGCGTTTGAGGACCTCTCCGTCTGGCAGCGCGAGTTGGAGGGTCTCGTCGACGAGGAGGTCGAACTGGAGTGCCCCTCCTGCGACGAACACCTTTACCTCGAACTCGTCGACGGTGTGCTCGTCGCGACGACGGATCCAGACATGGTTCGCGGTGGCCAGCCGGTGAAGCCGGCCGACCCTTTCGAACTCGGAACGGCCGAGGCACGCCTACTGGGTCTCTGCCAGGCGCACAACCAGGTGGCGGTGGCGAGCGAGCTGCTCCAACTGTTCGGTCAGGCCAGCTGTCCCAGCTGCGGCGCTCACCTGACCGTCGCGGACGCCCTGGCCTAGCCACCCCATGCAGTGGCGGCCCGAAACTCCGGCCGCGCCGTCGGCGGCATGAGCGTGCGACCACCCGGCGCCGTCTCACCCCTCATTCGGCACCCGACCGGATGACCGCGCACATCTTCGGAAACAGGTGGCAGAACTCTCCACCGCCCCATGAATCAACCAGGCCGCCGACCTGCTCCATCGCTTCCCACAGAGGTTCGGATGCGCGGACAATCCGTTCGGCGTCCGCCTTGTCGACCCGGAGTGCGGCCTGGACGGCGGCCACCAGGTCTTGCCGAGACTCAGCAGGCAGGTCGTTCAGAGGATCCATAACCCCGGACGTTAGCGCGTCAACGATCGGCGCCACGCAAAGACGCCGCTCACCGTATCCGTGCGTGCAATGGGTGCTTGACTTCAGGCGAATCGCGGACACGAGGACCGCCGCCCCAACACCGCTTAGCGCCACGACCACTCGGCGTTTGATGTTGGTTTTGGGTTGCGTTGATCGACTCACGCCTGGAGGACTGCTGTTTTCGCTGGTGAGCCATGGCAGGGGGACGACCGCGAGGCGATGCGGTGACGTGCCCGCAGCGCGCGCACGTCGGCTCGGTGGTCCGCCGGCACGCCATCCTGCGAAGACCCACGCCTGCACGGCCGCGTCGCCGGGCCGCTGGTCAAGCTTGGCTGCAGAAATGTGCGGCGCTCACGGCGGACGGCCCGAGTTTTCCACCCAGACCAACACCAAACGCCGAGTGGTGCGCCACTTAAGCGACGGACGCTACTCGGCGGAAGACGAGGGTGGCGGCGCGGCTTGCGGCGGCGCCCTGGGGCGGACCCAGCAGTGTCACCGGCGCGGGGCCCGGTGGTTGGCACGCAGGAAATTTCTGGACTCTGACGCCCCGACTCTCGACGACGACAAGGCCGAATCCAGCGGGACACGATGAGTGGCAACGCGCCAGTTCGGTTGGCACGTCACAACCGGTCATCAGGTGCACGCCATCGGATGCCGGGCGCCGCGACTCGCTCGGTACCTGTGGAGTGCTGGGGGAGGGGGCCGCGGACGGCGATCCGGGCGTGCTGGGCGAGCTCGGCGCCTCACCTGCTGGGACACGACTTTGGCGAGACCCTGATGCTGACAGGATGGCGCAATGCGTCCAATAGTCCAGTCCTCGAAGCTCAAGAATGTTCGCTACGACGTGCGAGGCCCGATTCTCGTTGAGGCAGAACGTCTTGAGGCCGCGGGACACCGCATCTTGAGGCTGAACATCGGCAACCCCGCTCCGTTCGGTTTCGAGGCGCCGGAACGGATTCTGCGGGAGATGATCCACAACCTGCCTTCGGCGCAGGGATACAGCGACTCAAAGGGGATCAATTCTGCAAGGACCGCCGTAGCGCGGTACTACCAGGGCCACGATCTGGACGTGAGCGTCGAGGACGTCTATATCGGCAACGGCGTCTCCGAGATGATCACGATGGTTCTGCAGGCGTTCGTGGACGACGGCAACGAGATCCTCGTGCCGGCGCCGGACTACCCGCTGTGGACGGCCGCTGTCGCGCTGGCAGGCGGTACTGCCGTGCACTACCGCTGCGACGAGGGTAACGACTGGAACCCGGACCTCGACGACATCGAAGCCAAGATCACCGAGAACACCCAGGCCCTGGTGGTCATCAACCCCAACAACCCGACCGGTGCGGTCTACTCCGAGGAGAAGGTCAAGGGCCTGGTCGACATCGCGCGCCGGCACAACTTGGTCCTGATGTCGGACGAGATCTACGAGAAGATCTTGTTCGACGACGCGATTCACCACCACACGGCGACGTATGCCGGTGACGACGTCTTCTGCCTGACCTTCAGCGGGCTGTCCAAGGCCTACCGCATCGCCGGCTTCCGCAGTGGCTGGGTGATGGTCAGCGGCCCGCGCGATCGCGCCGAGGACTTCCTCGAGGGACTGACGCTCCTCTCCAACATGCGCATGTGTGCGAATGTGCCGGCGCAACATGCGATCGAGACCGCGTTGGGTGGTCACCAGTCAATCAATGAGCTGGTCCTCCCCGGGGGGCGACTCAGTGCGCAACGCGACACCGCGTACGAGCTGTTGAATGCCATTCCGGGGGTGAGTTGCGTGAAGCCGCGGGGTGCTCTCTATTGCTTCCCGAGGCTGGATCCCGAGGTCTATCCGATCAAGGACGACGAGCAGTTCGTCATCGACCTGTTGCGGGCCAAGAAGATCCTGGTCACCCACGGCACGGGCTTCAACTGGCCAGACCCGGACCATTTTCGTCTCGTCACGCTCCCCAGCGTCTCGGACCTCGAGGATGCCATCGGCCGCATCGCAAGCTTTCTGCAGACCCTCCGCGAAGTCTGAGCTCAGGGCACCGGAGATGGACTTGGTCCGTCTGAGCACCGGTCGCGAAGGAAGTCGTAGGCGCGTGCTCGCATCTTGGGGGTGAACGCGTGCGCTGCGTCGTAGAGCGCGAGCTCCACGCGCTCGCCCAGGGTGCGGCGCGCGCCGTCGTACACCCCTTGGGCTCCCCGGCTCCACTTGTCCCGGGTGCCTGCCGAGATGAGGAGCGAGGACGACTCACCGAAGAGCGCGAGCACGTCTTCGAGGTCGTGACCTGCAGCGAACCCCGGCACGACGAACTCGGCCTGGATGCCGGTGTCGCGGGCGAAGGAGTGCCGGTAGGGGATGCACCCGCAGTTCGAGACGGAGGCGGTGATGCGGTGATCGAACGCCGGCGCCCACAGCGCCATCCGCCCGCCGTAGGAGTGCCCGATGAACCCCAGCCGGGCCGGGTCGACGTCGTCGCGGGACACGAGGTAGTCCAGCGCCACCGACACCTCGTGCAGGCACGACGCGAGCAGGGTCCGGCCTTGGACCAGTCGCGTGGAGAGCTCGAACCACGTGACGTTGGACCGTCCGTCGGGGCTCCAGTTGCGCTCCTCGAAGCCGATGGCGTCCGGGGAGATCGTGATGAAGCCTCGTTCGGCGAGCTCGACTGCGTAGGCCTGGTCGGGGTCACCATCGAGACCCACGACCTCGCTCTTGCCCAGGGCGAAGTTGCCGGCGTGCTGGTGGTGGCAGAACACCGCCGGCAGCGGGCCGTGTGCACCCTTGGGTACGCAGACGTATGCGCAGACGCGCGTCGCCTCGGTAACGGCGTAGCTGATCTTCTCGCGAACGTAGCTGCCGCAGTCCACCCGCTCGACAAGCTCCACCGCCAGGTCGACCGGCTCGGGCCACGGACCGAGCAACGCACGCACTGTCACGTCCATCGCCTGGTGGGACACCTCGCCGTCGACCATGCAGCAGATGGTGCCACTCACTCGGGTTGCCGAATGACCGCGTCCTCACGCGTCAGGGGCTCAGGCTCGTCGCGAACTTGGAGTGGTTGTCCGATTTCCGCCCCTGGGGACGACAACAACTCCCAGTTCGCGCTACGAATCGGCAAGACCGACCCCGTTCGGAGCCGGCGGTCGTGGGGTTTCGCGGCGACGGCTCAGGAGGCGGTTGGTTCGCCGCCGATGATCACGTCGCGGGAGTACTGGCGCACCAGGGCGGCGGCCGGCACGACGAGCGACTTCTCGCCGGCGAAGAGGGCGGGGTCGTTCAGGCGTGACTGCGCCGCGACGTCGAGTTGGGCGAGCGGGTTGCCGTCCGCGACCGCGAGGAAGGCGACGAGCATCGCGCGGGCGGCTCGGGAGTAGTCGCCCTCGGAGTCGACGGCGACCTCGCCGAGGATGATCGCGCTCATCGCGGTGTCGAGGTCGAGCGATCCGGTGCGCGCGTTGGCCCAGTCGACCAGCGCCGGGCCGTGGCTCTCGCTGAGCACGATGTTCCCCGGGTGAATGTTCAGGTGCACGACGACGTCGTCGCCGGCCGCGGACTCGTCGCCGGCGCGGCGGGGCGCCGGGATCGCGTGCAGCCGGCGGTGCAGGTCGGCCATGATGTCGGCGCCGTCGTGCAGGTTGAACTCGCCGGCAGCCAGCGCGACCAGCAGCGTCGGTCCGTGCAGGCGCTCCATGACCAGGTCACGGCCCTGCGCGGAGTACACCTCGGCGACCGGGAAGCCGTGTTCGGCGACGTGGCGCATGAGCGCGGCCTCGGCCGTGGCGTCGTGCACGTCGCGGTAACGGCGGAGCACCGTCTCCTCGTCGACCAGGTAGATATCGGCCGTCGTGCCGACCGCCAGGAGGGGCAGAGCCTCGGAATCGTCGTCGGCGATCCCCTGCGTAGTCATGTTCCGACCGTAACCCCGTCGGGTCGGGTTTGGCTCATCTGCACGCCTGTATGGGGTCAACGTCCGATATGTGAGAGCAGTTCGAGCACTCCCGAATGGCTGGCGGGCAGCTGTTCGAGCCAGACCCGCGGCGGCTGCCGCACGAGGCACTCGACGCCGAGCCGGGCGGCGTGGGCGGAGATCTCCTCGCGCAGCGCCAGGATGGCGTCGCCGAGGTCGGGATACCGATCGACCAGCACGACGAACACCCCATCACCGAGCGACGCCATCGGATGGCCGTCGCCGTACACGTTGCGCAGCGCCTGCCCGACGACGGCCGAGCGTGCGATCCGCGTCCACGGGTCGATCCGGCCGACGGCGACGTCCACCAGCAAGAGGATGTGTGTCCGGTTTGCGAGGTTCCCCGCGCGAAGCGCCGCACCATACGTCTCCGTGAGTCGCATCCGCAGGTACTCAGCCGTCGGCAGGCCCGTCTCGGGGTCGCGGCACTGCGCGTCCACCGGGGCCGCCTCTTGGGCGGCGACCCACCCCTCGCACAGCGCGCGGACCGGGGCCAGCGGGGGATCGGTCCAGCCGAGCGTGCGGTACAGGCACGCAAGGTCGTTGATCGTCTCGGTGATCCCGACCCCGCACTCGCCGCGCACCAGTCCGAGGCGTGCGGCAGCCGGCCCGGGGTCGGCACCCGCCAGCACGGCCTCGACGACGGCGTCCACCGAGGGGTGGTACCAGTCGGCTGCACGCAGCCAGACTGACTCGGCGCTGACGCTGCGCCACTGCTCACGCAGGCGGGGCGACCGCGCGGCAGCCGCCTCACCGGTCGTGGTCATACAGGATGAGAGCGAGCGATCCCAGAAGGATGACGCGACTACTTCGGGTGATTTCGTCCTTACCAGAAGGGGGTGTTCCGTGGGAGGCTGTGGCGTCACATGTGGGGGGACCGGCCCAGGGGGAAGGGGGCGGGAAGAGATATGGATGGCAACGTCGACGTCTGGAGCGAGGTTTCCAGCGACGCTGAGCTGATTACCGCGGTCAGAGAGGGAAGTTCGGCCGCGTTCGGCACGCTCTACGAGCGCCACGCCACGGCTGCTCGCGCAGTTGCACGCCAGTACACCCGTTCGACAGCGGACGCCGAAGATGTCGTCGCTGATGCGTTCGCGCGGGTGCTCGCCGTGCTGAAGGCCGGTGGCGGACCCGATGTCGCCTTCCGCGCCTATCTGTTCACGGTTGTTCGTCGGCTCGCCTTCGCGGGCGCTGAGGCTGGTCGCCGGGTGCGGCCGACCGACGACATCGCGGTCTTCGAGACCGCGTTCGGTCCCGAGGGATCGGTCGAGGACCCGGCGCTCGCCGGTTTCGAGCGCGGGGTCGTCGCCAGGGCCTACGCCGCCATGCCCGAACGGTGGCAGGCAGTCCTCTGGTACACCGAGGTCGAACGCCTCAACCCCGCCCAGATCGCGCCCCTGCTCGGGCTCACGGCCAACGGTGTTGCGGCGCTGTCCTACCGCGCCCGGGAGGGCCTGCGCGAGGCGTACCTCCAGCAGCACCTCGCCTCGCCGACCCTCGAGGGCTGCCGGACGGTCAACGAGAAGCTCGGCGCCTTCGTGCGCGGCGGCCTCGCCAAGCGCGAGACCGCGCAGGTCGACGCGCACCTCGCCGAGTGCGGCGTCTGTCGCGCGCTCGTGCTCGAGCTCGGCGACGTCAACCACGGCATGCGCGTCGTGATCGCACCGCTCATCCTCGGGGTGGCCGGGCTCGGTGCCCTCGCGAACCCGCTCCCGGTGGGCGGGATCCTCGGCGTGGGCACCGGCATGATGGTCGGCTCCGGTGGTGCAGGCGGGGCTGCGGTCGGCGGTTCGGGCGCAGCGCTCGGCGGTGGCGCCGCCGGGACCTCCGTCGCCGCTGGGACGTCCGTCGCGGCCGGCACCTCCGTCGTCGCCGCGACCTCCGCCGCGAGCACCGGCGTGGCCGTCGGCACGAGTGTCGCCGCGGGCACCGGCGTCGCCGTGAGCACGGGCGCCGCGGCGTCGGGCGCTGCCGGGCTGGTCGCCGCGGGCGCCGGCGCGAGTGCGTCGGGTGCCGCCGGGCTGGTCGTGGGTGCGCTGGCCTCGGCCGCGCTGCCGGCAGCGGCGACGACGGGTGGCATCGCGGCGTTCATGGCCGCGATCCCGATGAGCGTCGCCGGGGCTGCGGTTGCCGGTGTGGTCGGCGCGTCGCTCGCGGTCGCGGGCTCGACCGGCGTCTTCAACGACGCCACTGGGGTGGCCACGGCCTCGCCGACGGCGACGAGCTCGGTGTCCCCGCCCGCGGCCGATCCGACGCAGGCGCCGTCCGATCCGACGCAGGTGCCGCCCGATGCCTCGGCCGACCCGGCCGCGCTCCCGGCGGACGACACGCTGCCTGCGGACAACTCGGCACCGGCGACCGTTCCCTTGAGCGACCCCGCGACGGTCGCCGATACCGTGCCGGCGCCCGATCCCACGCCCACACCCGATCCGACCGCTCCGCCTGCTGAGAGCGATCCCACCGCCCCGCCGGTCGTCCCGGCCGCGCTGAGCGTCGCCCCGCTCGGCGGGCTGGCGCTGACCGCGGGGAGTGATGGCCTGCTGGCGTTCGTGATCCACAACGCCGGCGACGCGACTGCCGGAAACCTCGCGGCAACGCTCACCCTGCCGGTGGGAGTCACCGTCGAGGAGGTACTCACGGACGCGGACCTCCCCGGCGCGGGCTTCTCGTTGCCGCCCGATGTCACGAACCCGCCGTGGACCTGCGGCGCGGGCGTATGTTCGGTGGCGGGGCTACCCGGCCAGGCCACGATCGCCCTCGTCCTGCGGGTGAGCGTCGGTGCGTGGGTCGACCCGACCGAATCGGCGAACGCCGGACTCAGCGTGACCAGCGACGCGCCGACGGCCGAGGTGACTGTCAACCTCACCATCGCTCCGGCACCGGCCAGAATCGCGGCCGACCCGATCGACCCGGCCGTGTTCACGGTCGGCGAGGCCACCCCGGTGACGATTCCGGTCCGGAACTCGGGCGGGATCGCTGCGACCGGGGTGCACGTGGACGTCACCCTGCCGGACGGCATCGAGCTGGCGGAGTCGCCGACCGGGGCGTGGACCTGTCTGCCGGGGGTCGGCCCGCAACTGAGCTGCTCGGGCGGAGACCTCGCGGCCGGGGCCAGTTCCCCGCTGGTCCTGTCGCTGCGCGCCACGGCCCAGGCGCTCATCATTACGCCCGGTGACATCGTCACGATGACGACGCGCGACGGTGCAACCGAGCCCCTCGAGCGAACGATCACGGTCAACGTGTATCCGGCGCCCGCCGATCTCGTGACCACTGCGCCGGACGTCACCGCCGCGGCAGGGGTCGCGACCCCCGTGGAGTTCGTGGTCGCGAACGTGGGCGGGACGGACGCGACCGACGCCGTCTTGCAGATCTCGCCGCCCGCGGGCGTGACCCTGGCCGGTTCCGGCTGCACGACGGGTGGCGACGGTGACGTGAGCTGTGCGGTGGGTGACCTGGTGGCGGGCCAGCCGGGGAGCTCCGTCGCCCTGAATCTCGTGGCGGACGGAACCGGTGACACCTCCGGCGGCCTGGTTCTGACGCTCGGCGCCGCCGGCGTCGTGCCGTTCGTCGCCGGTCGGGCAAGGCTGACCGTCACCAGCCAGTAGGTCCGCTCTTCGAGGACCGCTCAGCCGTCCAGCGGCGTCAGCGCACCCGCGACGGCAGCGTCGACGGGCACGTCGCCCTCGATGAGCTCGAGCGTCAGACCCGCGGAGCGCGGCTCGGCGAGCAGCCCGGCGAGCACCGCGGCGACGTCGTCGCGCGTGACCCGGCCCCGCGGCACCGCAGGCTCCAGGCGGACCCGGCCGATGCCCGGTTCGTTCGTCAGTCCGCCGGGCCGCAGGATCGTCCAGTCGAGGTCCCGAGCGCGCAGGTCCTGCTCGGCGGCCCGCTTGGCCTGCAGGTAGGCGGCGAACACGGAGTCCTCGTCGGCCGGCGCCGACCTGGGTGGTTCGGCGCCGGCGCCCATCGAGGAGACCAGCAGGTACCGGCGGATCCCGACCAGCTTGGCGGCGTCGGCCAGCAACGCCGCCGCGCCGCGGTCGACCGTGTCCTTGCGGGCCGCGCCGCTGCCCGGTCCGGCCCCGGCGGCGAAGACCACCGCGTCGGCACCCGCGAGGTGCGTGGACAGCGTCTCGGCCGAGTCCCGCTCGAGGTCGACCAGTGCGGCGCTCGCGCCCGTCGCGTCGACGTCGGCCACGTGGTCGGGATTGCGGACCAGGGCGACCACCTCGTCGCCCCGCGCGGCGAGCAGCCGCTCCAGGCGCAGGGCGATCTGACCGTGCCCACCAGCGATGACGACCCTCATCTCGACACCGTACGCCGAGCCTGGGGGTGCGCGTCAGCTTCCCGAGCGGGCGTTGACCTCGTAGGACGTGTTGGTGGCCTCGAAGAAGTTGACCAGCTGCAGGGTGTCGTTCGCGGCGGCCATCCACTTCGCGGGGTTGGAGACCAGGTAGTGCGGCTCGAACCCGAGCTCCTCGAGCCTGCGGTCGGCCAGGTACTTCACGTACTGGTTCACGTAGTCGGCGTTCAGGCCCAGGATGCCCGAGGGCAGCAGGTCCCGGTTGTACTGCTCCTCCATCGCGACCGCGTCGAGGACCATCTGGCGGATCTCGTCCGCGAACTCGGCCGTCTGCAGGTCCGGATTCTCCTCGAGCACCGTGAGGATCAGGTTGATGCCGAACTTCAGGTGCAGCGACTCGTCCCGCACGACCCAGTCGATCAGCGAGCCGAAGTTCCGCAGCAGATTCCGCTGGCGGAAGCTGAGCGCGACCATGAAGCCGGAGTAGAACCAGATGCCCTCGAGGATGATGTTGTACGCCACGAGGTTGCGGACGAAGTCGCGCTTGCCCTCGGTCGTGGTGATGTCGAGCCGCTGCTCGGTCATCCGCTTGATGTAGGCGACCTGGAAGGCCTCCTTGGCGGCCATCGAGGGCACGCTCACGTGCGAGTCGTACGCCTCCACGCGGTCGATCGGGAACGTCTCCAGGACGTACTCGAACGACATGCAGTGGTTGGCCTCCTCCCACATCTGCTTCGCGAGGTACAGGTGCGCCTCGGGGGCGTTGATGTACGGGTAGACCCCGAAGGCGAGCGCCTTGTTGACGAGCAGCTCGTTCGGGTTGAAGTAGGACATCAGAAACGTGACGGCGTGCTTCTCCTCGTCCGTCATCCGCTTGAAGTCGGCGAGATCCTCCCCGAGCTGGATCTCGTTCGGGAACCAGGTGTTCGACACGGCCTGGTTGTACAGGTCCATCGCCCACTGGTACCGGACCGGCTTGAGCAGCAGTCCGTCGGAGATTCCGGTCCCGAGGATCTGGTGAGTGGACATCAGCGGCGCTCCTTCGAAGGTCTCACTGGCAGGACTCGCACTGCAGGCGCTCCATCGGGTCGATGGGGCACGCGACGCCGCCGACCGTGTCCTGGTCCTGGTAGAGGTCCAGGTCCAGCGTGCCGGGGTCCGGGCTACCCACGCGGAGCGGTTCGAGAACCTGGAGCATCGTGGATCCCGTCGCGAAGCCGCCGAACCCGGTGCGAGGCGATGCGGGCGCCGGCGGGACCGCGCCGCGGCTCGGACCCGGCGCGGGCAACGCAGGCCGGGGACCCGGACGGGGAGCCGGTGCGGGGGCGGTCGGAGTCGGGGCGGGCACGGGCGACGGGCTCGGGGTGGGGTCCGGGGCCGAGTCGAAGAGGCGGTCCGGCGCCGGGCTCGCGGGCGGGGTCACTGTCGGGGCGGACGGCGCTGCGCCCGCGCTCTTGCCGAAGCCGAACCCGCGGCGCGGGGCGGCGGGTGCCGGCGCGGAGCCGTTCGCCCCCGCGGGCGGCGCCGGGGTGCCGGACGGCCGGGCCTCGGACTTGTTGACCCGGACGGTCGATTGCTCGGCGGTGTGCCGCGGCTTGACGTGCAGGTAGTAGGTCGTCTTGACCCCGCGCTCCCACGCGGCCGCGTACAGCCGGGCCATCTCGGAGATGTCGCGGCTCTCGAGGTAGATGTTGCGGCTGATGGCCTGGTCGATCCACTTCTGGGCCCGGGCCGCGACCTCGATGAACGCATCCGGGTGGAGCTGGAACGACGTCTTGTAGACCTCCCGCAGGTGGTCCGGCACGCCGGGCACCGTGGTCAGGTCGCCCTGCGCCGCGAGCAGGTGGCCGCGGACCTGCTCCCACAGGCCGAGCTTCTGCAGGTCGTGCACGAGGTTGCGGTTGACCTCCAGGAACTTCCCCGAGCTCGTGGTCCGGGAGAAGATCTGGGAGAACTGCGGATCCAGGCCGGGCGTCGTGCCCGCGACCAGCCCGATCGACGCGGTCGGCGCGATCGCCATCAGGGTCGCGTTGCGGATGCCGCCCCGGACCCGTTCGCGCAGCGAGTCCCAGTCCAGGCGCATGGTCCGGTCGACGAGCACCGGGACGCCGCGGTCCTTCTCGACCAGCTCGATCGTGTCGAACGGCACCAGGCCCTTGGACCAGCCCGAGCCGGCGAAGTTGGCGTACGACCCACGCTCGCGGGCCAGGTCGGCGCTCGCGCGGATCGCGTGGAAGCTGACGAACTCGACCAGCTCGTCGATCAGGTCGTACGCCTGCGTGGACTGGTAGGCGTAGCCGAGCCGCTCGGTGACGTCGGTGAAGCCCATCACCCCCAGGCCGATCGCCCGGTTGGACCGGTTCGCGTGCTCGGACTCCGCGACCGAGGACAGCGTGATGTCGACGAGGTTGTCGAGCTGGCGCACCGCGAGCTCGACGGAGGTCCGCATCCGGTCCCAGTCGAAGCCGAGTCCGCCGGCGGCGTTCGAGCCGGCGCCGCCGTCGGGCAGGGGCACGAGGTGCTCGGACAGGTTGATCGAGGCGAGGTTGCAGACCGCGATGTTCTCCCGGTCCTGCGGCAGGCAGATCTCGGTGCACAGGTTCGACAGGTGGATGGTGCCCGTGTTGGTGTTCAGCGCCCGGAGGTTGATCGTGTCCTTCCAGGTCAGCCACGGGTGCGACGTCGTCTGCAGGGTCATCAGGATGGCGTTGTACTGCTCGCGGGCCTTGATCCGCCGGAACGCGCGCAGCCGGCCGGCCTCGGCGAGGGAGACGTAGTACGCGTACCGCTCGGAGAACGCCGAGCCCACCAGCTCGACCAGGTCGGGCGTCTCGGCGGGGTCGAAGAGGTACCAGTCGCCGTCGGCGGCGACGCGCTTCATGAACTCGTCCGAGATCCACACCGCGGTGTTCGCCGTGCGCGTGCGTCGGTACGGGTCGCCCGAGCTCTGCCGCAGGTCGAGGAACTGGTCGAAGTCGAGGTGCCAGTTCTCCATGTAGAAGCACAGCGCCCCGAACTTCTTCCCGCCGCGCGAGACCGCGCGGAGCGTCGAGTCGATCGTGTGCATGAACGGGATCGGGCCGGTCGACGTCGTGTTGTTCGACCGGATCGGCGAACCCTCGCTGCGCAGCTTGGTCACCGACAGGCCGATGCCGCCGGTGCCCTTGGTCAGCCACATGACGTCCCGGACCGACTTGGCGATGTGCTCGATGTCGTCCTCCATCTGCATCACGAAGCAGTTGGAGAGCTGCGGGTAGGACGTGCCCGCGTTGACGAGGGTCGAGCCGGCCGGCAGGTAGTCCAGGCGGGAGATCTTGTCGTAGAACCGGATCGCGTAGCCGGTGGGGTCCGCCTCGTTGAGCGAGAGGCCCATGGACACGCGCATCCAGAAGTACTGCGGGACCTCCAGGGCCCGCCCGCGCCGGTCGTTGATCATGTAGCGGTTGCGCATGGTGACCGTGCCGATGTACCGCAGCAGGTCGTCACGCGCCGGGTCGATCGCGGCGGCGAGCGCGTCGAGGTCGAACAGCGTGACCAGCCGCTCGTCGAGGAGCCCCTGCTCGACGGCCTCGCGGATGTAGCCGGGGAACCGGGCCTGGTGCAGCAGGGCAAGCTCGAGGTCGCTCTCGTAGTTGCCCAGCACGCGCTTGTTGATCACCTTGCGCAGCAGCCGGGCCGCGATCGTGTCGAAGTCTGGGTCGTCCTTGACGTTCTGCACCGCCGCGCCGATCGCGGCCTCGTCGAGCTGCTCGGTGGTGATGCCGTCGAACAGCGTGATCGCCAGCTCGGCGGCGACCTGCATGGCCTTGGCCACGTGGTCCTCGAGGCCGGTCGCGGCCTTGACGACCGCCTGGTTGATCTTGTCCGCGTTGTACAGCTCGCGGGTCCCGTCACGCTTGGTGACGTGGATCTGGCCGGGCCGGGCCGGCGCGAGCGGTGAGCCCGGACCGCCGTCGGGGCGTGCGCTGCGAGCATCCTGAGACGGGTCGGTGATGGTCATCGGCGTTCTTCCTCGCAGCTTCTCTGACGCGAACGATGGGACTAGACGCTAGCCCCGTCGTCGGCCCTGGGCAACGATTTCAACCGGGTGAGTTGCTAGATGTAGTGGTCAGATCCAAGAGTTACCCCCACATGTGCGTATCCCTGTGTACGACGCGGTGCACGGCTGTGGATGAGCGTCCTCACCCTGTGCACGAGCCCTCATCGTCTCGCGAGGGTCTGACACTGCGTCCGCTGGGTGGAGGGCCCGGGGCCCTCGTCTCAGCCTGTGGTCCAATAGGCACCATGTCCGGTCACAGCATCACCTGTTCGCCCCCCACATACGTGGCGGCGCGAATGTGCTGCCCCGGCATGCGCTTCGGCTGTTGAACTGAGCGAAGCGGCGGCGCCCCGACGGGCGCCGGTCGCGCGGGACGTCTGAATCGTCCCGCCCCGGTCCCACCCCCCAGCCAGTGGCAACAGGCCGCCGCGCCCCGCGGAAGCACGCGAGCGGTCCGGCGGCCCAGCCACGAAGGCAAATCTAGGAGACGCATGAGCGAGCCTCAGATCCAGCTCCGCGCGTTGCGCAAGGTCTACCCCACCAAGGGGCCCGACGTCGTCGCACTCGACGGCATCGACCTTTCGGTCCCGCGCGGCGCGATCCACGGCATCGTCGGCCGGTCCGGCGCGGGCAAGTCGACGCTGATCCGGTGCCTGACGCTGCTCGAGCGCCCGACGTCCGGCACCGTGACCGTGGACGGCCAGGAGCTCTCGGGGCTGCCCGAGGCCAAGCTGCGCAGCGCGCGGCGCCGGATCGGCATGGTCTTCCAGCACGTCAACCTGCTCGACTCGCGCACCATCGCCGGCAACCTCGCCTACCCGTTGGAGGTCGCCGGGGTGCCGCGACCCGAACGCGCCGCTCGCGTGGCGGAGCTGCTCGGCCTGGTCGGGCTCGCCGAACGCGCGGACGCCTACCCGTCCGAGCTCTCCGGGGGCCAGATGCAGCGGGTCGGCATCGCCCGGGCGCTCGCGACCGAGCCCGCCGTGCTGCTGTGCGACGAGCCGACGTCGGCCCTGGACGCGACCACCACCCGGCAGATCCTTGCGCTGATCCGCGAGCTGCGGGACCGCCTCGGCATCACCGTGCTGCTCATCACGCACGAGATGGCCGTGGTCCGCGAGATCTGCGACTCGGTCACCCTGCTCGAGGGCGGGAAGGTCGTCGAGGACGGCGCGCTGGGCGACGTCGTCGCGGCCTACGGCTCGCGCCTGGCGCGTGAGCTCATCCCGATCCCGGAGCTGCCGCTCGGCGAGGAGCGCTCGCTCGTCGAGGTCGCCTACTCGACCGACGACGTCGCGACGCACGTCGTGCTCGCGGCGGTCGCCGAGCTCGGGACTGGCGTCGAGATCGCGGCCGGCACGATCGAGACCCTCGCGGGCCGGCGCGTCGGGCGGTTGCAGCTCGACCTGCCGGCCGGTGACCTCGAAGGGGCGCTGACCCGGCTGCACTCCGCGGGCGTCTTCGCGGAGGTGACCCGATGAGCTGGTGGAGCGATTTCCTCGCCAACCCCGTCATCCAGCAGAAGCTGCCCGAGGCGACCGTCGAGACCCTCGAGATGGTGGCCCTCTCCTCGGTGCTCACGGCGTTGCTCGGGCTCCCGCTCGGGCTGCTGCTGCACGCGACCGCCCCCGGCGGGCTCGCGCCGCAGCCCGCGGTCAGCCGCGTCGTCGGTTTCGTCGTCAACATCGGCCGGTCGCTGCCGTTCATCATCCTGATGGTCGCGGTGCTCCCGTTCACCCGGTTCGTCGTGGGCACCTCCCTGGGCTGGGGGGCCGCCGTCGTGCCCCTCACGCTCGGGGCCGTCCCGTTCTTTGCGCGGCTCGTCGAGACGGCCCTGCGCGAGGTCAGCCCCGGCAAGGTCGAGGCCGCCCGGGTGATGGGCTCCACCCGCGCGAAGATCCTGCGCGCGGTGCTGGTCCGCGAGGCGTTGCCGGGCCTGGTCGCCGGCCTCACGGTGACCGTGATCGCACTGATCAGCTACTCCGCGATGGCCGGCGCGATCGGCGGCGGCGGGCTCGGCGCCCTCGCGATCAGCTACGGCTACCAGCGGTTCGATCCGCAGGTGATGGTGGCCTGCGTCGTCGTGATCGTCGTGATCGTGCAGGTGTTCCAGGTGGTGGGCGACGTGCTCGCGCGCCGCGTGGACCACCGCTGACCCCCACATTCATCCCGCCTCGCGGGGTACCCGTTCGCCCGAAAGGAAGACCCATGAAGTACCCGAAGAAGAAGGTCCTCGGCTCCATCGCCGTCGTCGCGGTCGCGGCGTTGGCGTTGAGCGCCTGCGGCGCCGGCGGCGGCGCCAAGGAGGCCTCCGCCGGCACCACCAAGGACGGGGTCACCACCCTGGTCGTCGGGGCGAGCCCGACCCCGCACGCCGAGATCCTCGAGTTCGTCCAGAAGAACCTCGCGGCGAAGGCCGGCCTGAAGCTCGACATCAAGACGTACGACGACTACGTGCTGCCGAACACCGCGCTGTCCGAGGGCGACCTCGACGCGAACTACTACCAGCACAAGCCGTACTTCGACGAGCAGGTCAAGTCCCAGGGCTACGACTTCGCGCACTTCAAGGGCGTGCACATCGAGCCCTACGCGCTGTACTCCTCGAAGATCAAGTCGGTCAAGGACATCCCGAACGGTGCGAAGTTCGGCATCACCAACGACCCCGGCAACCAGGCGCGCGCCCTGGAGCTGCTGGTCGACAACGACCTGCTCACGCTCAAGGACACGGGCGACAAGCTGCCCACGATCCTGGACATCAAAAGCAACCCGAAGAAGTTCGACTTCATCGAGACGGCGCCCGAGCAGCTCGCGCGGTCGCTGCAGGACGTCGACCTCGCGATCATCAACGGCAACTTCGCCCTCGAGGCGGGCCTGAACCCGGCGAACGACTCGCTGCTCATCGAGAAGGCCAAGGGGAACCCGTACGCGAACTTCCTCGCGGTCCGCTCCCAGGACGCGAAGAACCCGGCGATCCTCAAGCTGGACAAGTTGCTGCACTCCCCGCAGGTCAAGGCGTTCATCGAGAAGCGCTGGCCGAGCGGCGAGGTGCTGCCGGCGTTCTGAGCTCGACGCTCAGCTTCGCGGTGATCGACGGCGGGGCGGGACCTACGGGTCCCGCCCCGCTCTTTGTGTGTGGAGCTGCTTGATTGTGGAGCGGCGTGGAGATTCCGTCGGTGCGGAGCGTGGGACGGATGGGACGCAAGTTGCCCGTAGGGCGCCCGTTCTCGCGCGTCAACCGCGCGATTCGTCACCTGCTCCGCACCGGCGGAACCGGCCGGCGAGCGGACGCGGTCAACCGGCGAGATCCACCGGCGGTTTCAGCCCGCGGTCGGCGGCTTGAGCGAGAGGGTAGTGAACGTGTTGGCCTTCGGCAGCAGGTCGCGCGCGAGCTCCTGGAGGGTCTCGGCGGCCTCGACGAGGGCGCGCAGCGCGTCCGGGCCGTGCCCGAACGCGTCGTCGACGCCGACGTGCAGCACGAAGCCCGGCCCGGGCGGGGTCTGGTCGGCGGACTCGACCTCGTGCTCGAGCGGGGCGACGGCGGTGGCGGCGCGGGCGGGTGCGGGCAGGAGGTGCGCCCGTTCGGCGCGCAGGCGGGTGGTCACGGGATTCTCCATGGGGTGGTGGTCAGGCGTGTGAAGCGCGGGTTCGGCGACGATGCCGGACGGGGTCGATCGGGACCGGGAAGGTCAGGATCGACAGGGCGTGACGCGCGCGGCTGCGGGTACGCCTACGGACGCCGGGACGGCGTCGGGCGTTCGCAGCGGATAGGTCACATGGACATTGTGGCAGCACATGCGCCGGACACCTAAGCGAATGGCGTCGGCTCTCGGCTGCCGAGCGAGGTGACGCGGCGCTGCGTCGGGGAGATCGTGGGTTCAGACGATGCCGTACAGCCGGTCGCCCGCGTCGCCGAGGCCGGGCACGATGTACGACTTCTCGTTGAGCCGCTCGTCGACGGCGGCGACGATGACCTTGACGTCCAGGCGGTCCCCGACGGCGTTCTCAAGGACCTTCAGGCCCTCCGGCGCGGCCAGCAGGCACACCGCGGTGACGTCGCGAGCACCGCGCTCGAACAGGAAGTTGATCGCGGCGACGAGGGTGCCACCGGTCGCGAGCATCGGGTCGAGCAGGAAGCACTGCCGACCGGAGAGGTCCTCGGGCAGCCGGTTCGCGTAGGTGATCGCCTCGAGGGTCTCCTCGTCGCGCTGCATGCCGAGGAAGCCGACCTCGGCCGTGGGGAGCAGCCGGGTCATGCCGTCGAGCATGCCGAGGCCGGCGCGCAGGATCGGGACGACGAGCGGTCGCGGGTCGGCGATCTTCGTGCCGACGGTCGCCGTGACCGGGGTGACGATCGAGTGCGGCTCGGTGCGCACCTCGCGCGTCGCCTCGTAGGCGAGCAGCGTGACGAGCTCGTCGACGAGGAGCCGGAAGGTCGGCGAGGCCGTGTCCTTGTTCCGGAGAACGGTGAGCTTGTGGGCGACGAGCGGGTGGTCCGCAACATGCAGGCGCATACGGGCAAACCTACCGTCCGGGCGGGGGTCGCGATCCCGGTCGGGTCCCGAGGTCGACGTCCCGGGACGTGCGACGTGCCGGGACGTGCGACGTGCCGGGACGTGTGCGGTGCGGTGCGTGCGTGCGGCCGGGTGCGTGGGCGCCGCCCATGGCGCCTCGGTGCGGGAGGATGGCGCCGTGGCCGAGACGGACGACGACGCGCGGTGGATGGGCCTGGCCCTCACCGAGGCCAGGCGCGCCCTGGCGACCGGCGACGTGCCGGTGGGCGCCGTCGTCGTCGGGCCGGACGGGGTGCCGGTCGGGGTGGGTCACAACGCGCGCGAGGCCGACGGCGACCCGACCGCGCATGCCGAGCTGGTCGCGCTGCGGGCGGCCGCGGCCACCCTCGGGCGCTGGCGGCTCGACGACTGCACACTCGTCGTGACGCTCGAACCGTGCGTGATGTGCGCCGGCGCGACCGTCCTGGCCCGGATCCCGCGCCTGGTGCTCGGCGCATGGGACCCCAAGGCGGGCGCCTGCGGCAGCCAATGGGACGTCGTCCGCGACCGCCGCTCCCTCCACCGCGTCGAGGTCAAAGGCGGCATCCGCGAGCCAGAGTGCGCCGCCCTCCTCCGCACCTTCTTCGCCACCCGCCGCTGACGCCACGCTGACCGATCCCTCGACCGCAAACTGCGCACATACCGGTCTTCTGCGCACATCGGATGTGCGCAGGCGTCGCCGATGTGCGCAGTCTGCGGCTTCAGCTCTGGGGCGGGGAGGGGAGGGTGGTGGCTAGGGAACTGAGGGTCTCGGAGGTGCCGGCGTTGAGCTTGACCGTCGCCAGGGGGTCGCCTCTGGTGGGGCCGCGGTTGATGATGACGATCGGGTGGCCGGCCTTGGCGGCGTGGCGGACGAAGCGCAGGCCGGACATCACCGTGAGGGACGAGCCGGCCACCAGCAGAGCGTCGGCCGCGTCGACCATCGCGTAGGCGCGCGCGACGCGTTCGAGCGGCACGTTCTCTCCGAAGTAGACGATCTCCGGCTTGAGCAGCCCGCCGCAGCGCTCGCACGCCGCGACCGTGAAGTGCGCGGTCGACTCGATGACGGCGTCGGCGTCGGGCGCGATCTCGATGTCGGCGACGTGGCCGACGGACTCGAGGAAGCCGGGGTTCAGGGCATCGAGCCGCGCGGCCAGCTGGGTGCGCGAGATGACGACGCCGCAGCTCAGGCAGATCACCCGGTCGTACCGACCGTGCAGGTCGATCACGTTGCGGGTGCCGGCTTCCTCGTGCAGCAGGTCGACGTTCTGGGTGATGACGCCGACGACGACGCCCCGCGCCTCGAGCGCGGTCAGCGCCCGGTGCCCCGCGTTCGGCCGTGCCCGGTGCACGTGGGCCCAGCCGACGTGGTTGCGCGCCCAGTAGTGGCGGCGGAACGCGGGGTCGCCCACGAACTGCTGGTAGGTCATCGGGGTCCGCGGCGGGGAGTCCGGGCCGCGGTAGTCCGGGATGCCGGAGTCCGTCGACAGGCCGGCGCCGGTGAGGACCGTCAGGCGCCGCCCGGACAGGACGTCCAGGGCGCGTGCCGCGGCGTCGTCGTCGGGCTGGAGGGCCGGAAGCGTCACCGGACGAGCGTACGTCGGGGCGTCTCGGGCGGTGCGGAGCGGGGCGCGCGGGGCCGATTCGGTCGTCGGGCACCGAGCCGGTAGTGTTCGTCGAGGTGGCGTGTCCGAGCGGCCTAAGGAGCACGCCTCGAAAGCGTGTGTGGGGGAGACTCCACCGTGGGTTCAAATCCCACCGCCACCGCCATATTGAGCGTAAATCAGCCCCTCCCCGGTCCCGCCGGGGAGGGGCTGATCTGCGAGTGGTCTCATTAGTGGTCTCAACTGGCCCGCGGGACGCCCGCTTCGGGTGGCTGCGCGTCGTCGTCTTGGCTCCAGAGCAGACCGTCCACCCGACCTGCGATGTCGTGGTGGATCGCATCGACCATGTGCGCGTAGCGGCGAGCCATCGCCGGGTTCGACCACCCCATGATTCCCATCATGGCTCGCTCGCTGACTCCCAAGAGCAAGAGCACCGTGGCCGCGGTATGCCGGGCGTCATGCAGCCGGGCGTCTCGCAGTCCGGCGTCACGTAGCAGTTGCTTCCAGGCGTCCCAGTCGGAGCGTGGAATGAGGGCTGAACCGGTTGGCGTTGCGAAGACCCAGCCGCACTCGGTCCACAACTGCCCGGCCTGTTCCCTCTCCGTGTTCTGCTCCTTTTGGTGTTGGCGGAGGAGCGCGACGAGCGCGCTCGGCAGGCCGACCGTCCTCTTGCCTGCCGCTGACTTGGTTTCGTCCGTGTCGGCGTTGGTCTGCCTCCGAGAAGGGCAGTGGCCCGGGTGTTCATGACCGCAGGGTGGGTTGCAGCTGTGGGCGTATTGCGGGCGAACTCGACTGCGGCGGACCCTCAGGAGTTGCCCGTCCAGGTCGACGTCCGCCCAGAGGAGCCCGAGCGCCTCGCCTTGGCGCAGTCCGAGCGCGAGGGCGATCGCCCACCGGGCCGAGTTGCGACGTTGCCGAGCGACGCGGAGCAACGTCTGGATATCTGGGACGCCGTACGGCTCGATCTCCTCTTCGACGATGCGGGGCGCTCTCGCGTGAGTCGCCGGGTTGTTGGTGAGGTAGCCGCGTCGTACGGCCTCACTCAGCGCCGTGCGCATGGTGCGGTGCGCCTGGTGGACGGTCGCGGGCTTGCGCGGCTTACCCGACTTGAGCGGCTTCCGCATTAGCGCCTGGTAGGCACGTTCCAAGTGCTCCGGGCGAAGCGCGATCAGGCGATGTGCGCCCAGAGCCGGGATGAGGTGGATGTTGACGGCCACTCGGTAGCCGCTCAGCGTGCTCGGACGTACGGACGGTGCCGCGATGTTCTCGACCCAGTGCGTGAGCCACTGCGCGACGGTCCAGTTCTGGTCAACGCCAAGGACGTTCCCGTCCTCTCGGGCTCGTTCCAGAGCTCGCACCTTCTTGACGACGATCGTGCGTGTCTTGCCTCGGACGTGCCGTCGGTCGGGGCGGCCATCGTCCTTCTTGCCGACGGTGACGCGACCGTGCCAGTTCTCGGCCGCATCCTGGTAGATCGAGGAGGCTCCGTTGGGTTGCTTCGGTCGCTTGACTTCGTCTCCCATCGTCAGGCCGCCTTTCCGCGAAGCCCGGCCACGAAGTCGTTCAGGGCGCCTGCCGGTATCCGGTGAAGTCGGCCGATCCTGATCGACTCGACGTCGCCGGCCTTCACGAGGGCGAACATGAGCGTTCGGCCGATGCCGAGACGGTCGGCGGCCTCCTCGATCGTGAGGACGAGCCGCATCGGCTGGTTGGTCATGGTCTCTCCTTTGAGGCTGTGAGCGTTGGGGAAGATGTCGAGCTCGTTCACGTCATGCCTTCCGGGCGGGCGGCTGAAACGGGCGACAGAGGGGCAGGTCCGCGTCAGCCGGTCGGTTCGGCGGCGGTCGCGCAGTTCGGGTGGGTGTGGGTTCCGTCGTCGTAGCTGAGGGCCTGGCGGCAGGTGATGCAGACGACTGGATGGGTGTTGGGGGGTAAGCCGTCCCAGCCGTCCCAGCCGTCCCATTGCAGGTCAGCCCCGGGACGGCTTAGGACGGCGGGACGGCTTAAGCCGTCCCGGGCAGGCAAGCCGTCCCGCTCTGACCTGCGTAGGGACGCCTGGGACGGCTGGGACGGCTCTCCCTCCCCGACGGGATCGGTGGGGCAGTAGCGCGCCCAGGCGTCGGTGAAGTCGGATCGGCCGTAGCCCTTGGCTTGCCCGGTCGGCAGCCGCATGTTCCGGCTGGTGATGTCGAACTCCCGCAGCAGGATGCCGAGCCGCATGGCGGTGAGCCCGGCGTGGCCGTAGGTGGCCCAGGGTGCCTCGGGGTCACCTCTCAGGCGGTCGAGGAGGTCGGCGGTGGGCAGGGCGTCGGCGTCGGCGAAAGCGGTTCGGCAATCGGTCAGGAGCCGGGTCCGGGTGCTCTTGGCGGTGTTGGCGTCGCGGTCGGCGGTCAGGGTCAGGACGGCGTCGCGCACGTTGTCGGGCCAGTCACCTCCGGCGAGGTCCGCAACGGCCGTGAGGGGCTCCCAGGTGTCGGCGATGCGGTCCTCAACCGTCATCACGGGCACGGCGTTGGTGAGTGCGTCGAGGTTCGCACGCACCCACTGGTTCAGCCGGTCTTTCAGGTCCACCAGGCTGGGACCGTCGCGGCGCACCCGGTAGGGCTGGACGTCCTCGCCGGGGGCGCGCCTGCGCATCCGGATCACCACGGCCCGGTCCTCGATGGTGTCGGGCATGGCGCCGATCCCGGCCAGGGCCACCATCGCGAACGTGGCGATGTGATCGACCGACTTGGACCCGGCGTCGTAGCGCAGGGCGGGGCGCCCGCGCTGGTGTCCGGCGTTGAGCAGCCCGCGAAGGTCCTCGTTGTCCCCGGCCTTGGGACCAAAGATCGCATCAGCTTCGTCGATGAGCAGCGTGGGCGGATCCGTAGGGGTCATTCCGATGGACCGGTAGACGGCACTCGGCGAGGCATTCGTGGTCATCAAAGACCGATGGCACATGGCCTCCACGAGGTCCAGCAGGCGCGACTTGCCGCACCGCTTTTCCGGCGCACGAATGACAAGTCGAGGAGCGCAATGCCAGGCGGGCACCGCGTGGCTCGCTGCGATCCAGAGCACGACCGCGACGGTGGCGGCGTGGCTCGGGAGAATGACGTATCGACCCAGGGCGGCGGCCACTTCGTCAAGCAGCTCGGCGCCGTTGACGGCCATCGCGTCGTCTTGGGGCGCGGCTTGGGTGGTCGGTCGGATCTGTTGGGTCATGGTGTGTTCCTCCGGGTTGCGCGGTGGTTGTCGGCGGGCGGTGCTGGTCAGGCGGCGCGGGTCCGTGGGTTGTTCGCGCCTCGGCGAAGTCCCGAGGCGATGGAGGCCAGGGCCTCGCGGTGGGTGAAGGCTCCTGCCGTGATGTGGGCGGCGGCGGAGTCGAGCAGGGCGTCGCGGGCGACCTCGAGTGCAAGAGCTCCTCCCGCGACGAGTTGCCCGAGGGCCAGGGCAGCGCAGAACAGCGCATGGTTCCGCGTGCCGGCCTGAGCACCGCGAACCTTCGCGATCTCTCCGTCGAGAGCGGCGGCGACGTACCGGGCCGACCTGTCGCCGTCGACGGGCAGAGCGCGCGGCCGAGCGGCCCGGATGGTGGCGTGCGGGGGACGCTCGACGGGGCGCAGCAGACCGGAGAGCCAGTCGGGCAGGGGAGCCGGGGGTTGGTCGTCGGAGATCGTGTAGGTGGCCGCGTCGATGGTCGTGGGAGCGGCGACGACGTAGCCGCCGTGGGCTCGGGTGTCGATGAGTCGGCCGAGGGAGCCGGTGGTGTTGGCGAGCCGAGGACCCACCGGGTGCGCGTAGTAGCGGTGCGAGCCACCGGATCGAGTGCGCACGGTGTACGTCGCCTTCACCGGCGCCCCGTGCTCGTCTGCCAACGCAGCAAGCACGTCCTCGCCGGTGCTGACGTTGCGGAATCGCCCGCGATCGGGGGCGCCATACGCGGGCTTCGGCACGTCGGTGTCGACCACGACCAGCGCCGAGGGGCCGGTGGCGATGCCGATGCCGTAGGGGCGGCTGGACCAGGCGCGGGTGATGCGGGCCTCGTCGGTGGTGGCGCGGTCTTGCCAGCCGGTGTGCCCGGTGCGGCAGAACGGGTCGCTTTGGTCGCAGCGGTCGGCCGGGTGCGCCGGGCAGGCGGGCCGCTTGTCGTTGGGCCGCAGGGGGAACACTCGCCAGCCTCGTTCGGCGTAGGTCAGGGCGGCGGCCAGCAGGTCGCGGGTCACGGTGGGGCTCATGGGTGTTGCTCCTGTTCGGGGCATGGCAGGGGTAGGGACGTGGCGCGGCTAGCGGTCGCGCCGGACCGTCAGGGAGGGTGTGGGAGGGTGTTTTGGCTGGTGAGCGCGGTGGGCTGCTACCGCGCTACCGCGCAGGTCAGGCCGGGTATCGGGCCGGTAGCAGTGGTGCTACCGGTAGCGGGGGGCTCGTGCCGGGTGGATCGGTTCTAGAACGGTTCGGGGATGTCGTCTCGGTCGGTCAGGGCGATGCCGAGGTCGGTACGGGCCAGGCCGCGTCGGTTGATCTGGCGGCCGTCGATGGTGCGTTTGATCTGCGTGGTTCGCAGACCGTGCGGCTTGACGGCGGCGGTGACCTGTTCTCCGGTCCATCCGTCGTAGGTGCCCGGGTAGGTCGCTGCGAGGCGTGCGGCGAGGTCGTCGCACCAGGCCTTGTCCTCTGCTGGGGGCCAGATGGCGGCTAGGTGGTCGAGCACTGACGCGGTGTCGGTGTCGGGGTGGGGGTCGTGGCCGGCGGCGTGCCCGGTGAGCAGCCCGGCGCCCAACCGGGCGGCGCGGGCTCGGGCGGCGATGACGTCGGCGGCCTGGGTGTCGACGTAGGCGACGCGCACGATCACCGGGTCGTCGCCCTCACCGGAGAGAAGGGCGATACCGCGGTCCTTGCGGCTGAACATCGTGGCCCTGGTCCCGTTCTTGTAGGCCGAGGTCCCCAACACCATGTCGTTCTCGACCTGGCCTTGGACCTTGAGGCACAGCCGCAGCACGGCGTTCGCGCTGATGCCCGTGGGCAGGGACTTCGCGTCGGGGCGTTGGGTCGCGGCCCACAGCATCACCCCAACGGCCGGACCCCGCTTGACCAGATCCGTGACCAGGGAGGTGATCTCGGCGCCGTGGTCTGGGTGCTCGAAAGCGATCTGGCACTCGTCCAACGCGACGAGCACCGGGTGCAAGCTGAGGCGGCGCTGCGACGCGAGCTCGTCGCTGACCTTGGACTCGGGGCACACCGCGCGCGGGAGGCCCCGGATGGTCCGGTACCTCGTGCGCATGTCCTCGTGGACCGCGCGCAGGTCACGCACCAGGTAGTCGATGTCCTCGCTGTCGTCGCCCGTGCGGTAGCGGTACGCGACCGCTTCCAGCGGGTCCAGGTCGGAGCCTCCCTTGAGGTTGTAGGCGTGGATCTCGCAGCGCTGGTCGAGCGCGGCGGCCAGCAGCATGAGGCGCAGCAGGAACGTCTTGCCCATTCGGGGGATGGCTCCGATGACGCCCGAGGCGTACATGAGGGTGACCTCGACGGGCCGTCCGCGCTGGTCGGTGCCGATGACGAACGGCTCGAACAGGTTGACCCGCCCGGCCTTGGCCAGCGGCCAGGCGACGGGCTTGGACGCGGACAGGGACCGGTCCCCGACCCACAGGACCAGGCGCCCGGCGTGGGCGTCGGAGTCGACCTCCGGCCACACGCACCCGAGCGGGCGGCGCAGCCCGGACGCGAGCCGGTCACGACGCTCGATGACGTCCCCAGCGGTCACGCCGGGCGGAAGGTCGATCTCGGCACGAAATCCCGGCCCGTCCCGCACGATCGGGGCAGGGAACCGCACCGCTTGGGTTGCGTCGCGGCCGATGGCCTTGTTCATCTCGCCCAGCCCCAGGGAGCCCATCGCGGTCAGGATCAGGTCCGACGTCAGACGCGGCACCGCCTCGGAGTCCACCGCGCGGGAGGTCAACGGCCGGTCAGCCTTGCGGCCAGCCAGCCCGAGGACGGCCACCACGGCGGCCACGACTCCGGCCACCGCGAGGGTGGACATCGACTCGGCCACGACCACCCCGGACAACAGCACGACGACCAGCCCACCGGCGACGATGGCCGCGCGGCCACGGACCGTCTCTCGGCGTTGTGCGGTCAGGCGCAGGTAGGTGTCCGCGTCTCGCTGGTCCATGCGCGTGAGCCCGGCCATGGCCATGCGTACGGTGCGGCCGTCCGCGTCGAGCACCCACCGGGTCAACGCGACCATCAGGCGCCACGCACCGGCCGGGGACCACGCCACCAGACGCGCCGAGTACATCGGCACCCGCACCGCGTGGAACGCGCCCGTGTGGACGCAATGCTGGGCGGACCATCGCGCAGCTGCGGTCGCGGTCTGCCGATCACGCAGCCAGGCCGGAACGACCTCCCGGCGCCGCCCAGACCAGCGAGCCTCACCGAACAGACCCGGCACCGGCGCCCCGTCAACCACCGCCCGAGCAGGCTCGTCCGTGTGACTCTCCTTGGCCACGGCCAGGACGCCGAGCACACTGCCGGTGTCCTCGGGCACGTGCTGCCGTGATGTCGTCGCGTCCTCGCTCATGCGGCTTCCTTCTCGTAGTCGGTCACCGATCCGGTTGTCGTGGCCGTCGCGTTCGTGACCTCGGCGCCGACGGTGGCCAAGGAGCGGCGGACTGTCCGGGGACTGCACCCGGCCACCTCGCCGATGCGAGCACTGGTCCAGTCGGGGTGGTCGCCACGCAAGGCCCGGACACGCGCACCCGCGCCGTTGCGCGAAGCCCTCGCAGGATTGGCAGGGCGCGGGATACGCGCGGTGTCAATCCGCGGGGCGACGACCGCCGTCAGGGCGACGGCGGGCGCCGACACCAGTGCGTCGGACGTGACCGCGCCGGTCTTGTGGGTGAGGTGGGCCAGGGCGACGCCCATGCCCAACACAGCCACCGGCAGGCACGCCACGAGTGCTGTGACGGGCCAGGGCGCACGGGTGACTCCGGCTGCGTGCATGAGGTGATAGGCGACCTGTCCGGCGGCGCCCAGGACCAATGCGACGCCCGCCGAGACGCGGGCGAAGGCCAGGGCTTCGGGGCTTGAGATTCCCGACAGCCACACCTTCAACGCGTAGGCGGCGTATGCCTCCATGCCGATGGGCAGGGTGACCCGTGAGTCGATCCGCAGGCCGTCCCAGATGCCCGGCAGCGGCTGGACCAGGCCGAAGCCGGTCAGGGTGCCGAGTTCGACCCACCCCGACCAGATCGCCACGAACGCCGGAAGGGCCAGCAGCAGAACCGGCCAGGACGACCCCCGGCGCTCGGGAGCAGGACCAGCCATCACGCGCCACCGACAGCCGAAGAGATGGCCTGAATTGCCGTGGTCGACAGCGTCGTCAGGCCCGCCAAAAGCGGCGGTCCAATCGCTGTCGTGGCCATCGCCAGGCCGAGCAGTACGCCCAGCACCATCCCGCCGGGACGGGCCTTCCCGTGACGAACCGAGATGTAGGCAACGACCAGCAGGATCAAGAACAGAGGCAGAGTCACCATCAGAACGATTCCTTTCGAGGTCAGGCAGCGGCCGGCACGGCGCCGGACGCCAGCACGGGGACACGGGCAGCAGCCAGGACGACCAACCGGCGGCGAACCGCACGGCGGTACGCACGACCCGCCAACACGTCGAGCGGCCACGCCGCCAGCCGGCACTCGGCGTCCACAAGGTCCAGTTCAGCGGCGATCACCGGCCACTCAGCCTCGATCGCGAAAAGGTCAGCAGTGGTGGGGTCCATCGGGTTGGCTCCTAGCTGTTGGTCCGTACCGGCCTCGGTGGCCTAGCTCCATTTCAGCCGCGGGAGGGGGGACGTCTACACCGCACCGTGGGACGTTTGGGGACGTCTCTGATAGGTTCCAGACGTCCCCAAACGTCAGGAACCGACGATGTCCAATGAACGCCTTCGGGCCGCGCTCGTCGCGGCGGGCAAGACCCCGCAGCAGCTGAGCGAAGACATCGGGGTCGACCCCAAGACCGTTGAGCGGTGGGTCAGTCAGGACCGGACACCGCACCGCACCCACCGCCTCAAGGTCGCCTGCCTCTTGTCACGCGACGATGTGTACCTGTGGCCCGCGACGGCAGCCGACCCTCGGGCGAAGTCGGCCAGCGAGGCCGAACTCGTTGGTCTCTACCCCAATCGCGGTTCCGTCGGAGTCGAGATGTGGCAGAGCCTGATCAGCTCAAGTACCGAGAGCATCGACCTGCTGGCGTACGCGGCGAGTTTCCTTCATGACGCCGTGCCGGATTTCGCCGAAACCCTGGCCGCCAAAGCCCGTGCCGGAGTCCGAGTGCGATTGCTCTTCGGTGACCCGGACTCCGCAGCTGTCGCCCTTCGCGGTGAGGAAGAGGGCATCGGGGCGTTGATGGCAGCTCGGTGCAGACTCACCTGGGCGTATTTTGAGCCAATACTGAACGACCCGGGAGTCGAGGCGCGCAAGCACGGAAGCACGCTCTACAACTCAATCTTCCGCTTTGACGACACGGTCCTAGTGAACCCCCACACGCTCGGCGCTGCGGCCAGCCAGTCACCAATCCTGCACTTCAAGCGAGTCCCCGGCGGTCGACTCTTCACGCATCACATGAGCGGCTTCGAGCACACGTGGTCGGCCGCGCACAAAGCCTGACGAGAAGAGTTGTTCGTCGGATGCCCTCACGAGCGAAACAGTTTCGCACGGAGTCGTTCAGGGCTGACTGCGCGCTTCCCTAAGTCGATACTCAGCTCTGATCACATCATCTGCAGCAACCCTCTGTTCATGCTGAGCAACGTCCAAACTCGTCTGGGCTGACCAGGCCGTGTCGTCGGGGGCGTCGGACTCACGGCCTTGAGCACGGATCGCGTCGAGGTTCGCTTCGGCCAGGGAAAAGGACCGCTCGGGCCTTTTGGAGCCTCGTCTGCACACGAGTCCGCTCGGACTCAAGTTCGCGGACCGCCGAGTCTCGGTCGGTGTGTTGGGCCTCTTTGGATGGCCAGGCATCGCCCGCCACGCCCTGCGCCACGGCTGGAGCGAGCCCATCGAGGTCTGGTGCCAGCCCATGCTCGGCGGGGGCTCGCGGGGCGGCTGGTCCACCGTGCGCTCCATCCAGACGGCCAGGGGCCTCCTCGCCGACCTGCGCGCCGAGCGGTGGCCTGACGTGCTCGCGGACCTGCCCACCGTCGCTGAGACGGCCGTGAGCATCGGTGGGCGTGCCCCCAAGCTTTGATTCCTGGGCGTCTCAGGGGCGCCCCAAGATGGCGGGGCTCCCCTGGGTACCCAGGCTGGGCGCGGCTGGGTCGCGGCTGGGCTATTGGGGCGGCTGAGGCGCCCTGAAACGCCCAGAGATGACCAGGCTGGGCGCCCTCGTGGGGGACTTGGGGCTCCGGAATCAGGTTCAGGGCAGTGTCGTCGCGCTGGTCGTTCAGGAGAGAGTCTGCACTTCCCGAAGTCGATGCTCGGCCTCGATCACGTCACGCTGAGCAACGTCCGCAGCCATTTGGGCGGCCTGGACAGCGCTTTGGGCTGACCGGGCGCTGTCGCCGGGGCCAGCGGCACGCTCTCTAGCGAGGGCCATGGCAAGTGCGTTCTGGGCCTGCGCGGACCTCATGTGCCGTCCAGTCAGTTCGGACTCAAGTACACGGATCGCGCGGTCTCGGCTAGACCTCCCCGACTGGCCGAGGTCGTATCGAACGGTCGGCCGCCCGTCATCGCTCCATTCGAATACTGGGATGGGACGCGACTTGAAGCCCAACTGGGCCATGTCCCAGCCCCAGACAGCTCCCTGAGTGAAAAACGATTCCACGGACTGTCGGCGGACGCGCTCAAATTCACGCTGAACTTCCTCCAGGGACGTCTCGTCTTTTGCGGCCTCTGCTGGACCTTCACTGGGCTCTGGCACAGACGAACCTGGCGCAGGGCCCCAGGCGCCGTTCACCCAGATCGCCCCGCCGCCCAACGCTTGGGAAGCGCGTGCGCTGACGGCACTCCCGGCTTCGTTCCGGAACTTGAACAACTGGCCGAACCCGGCCCATTCGACCATTTCGGAGAGTTTCTCCAGAAGCCTGTCTCGCAAGGCGAACAGCAGCGCGAACGCCAGCGTGGGCCACACCAGGACCTTCAAGTACGCCAGCGTCAGTTCGGGTCCGGGGAGCCAGTACCTCACGGCGACGAACGCCAGGACCACCGTTAGTACGGCAGCCCCAACCTCCAGCCGGGCACGCACCCGGGGCCATCGCTGCCCCTTCGCTGACTGAGCCGCTTCCTCGCCGTACCCCTGATCGGACATAGGTGCAGTCTGGCCCAGGGCGAGCGCCGAGGGCGATCCCGGCTAGATGTCGGGCAAGGGCTACACGCGGTCCTTCATCTGGGGCTCCGGTTCCTTGCCAGTTCGTCCCGGAGTGCGGCGACCTCCCGAGTGAGGGCCACAACGTCGCGCCGGGTCGCAGCCTCGCCCTCCTCCTCGACCTCCCGCACACGCTCCAGGAGCCAACTGGCCAGGGAGGCGGTCACCACGCCCAGGAGGGCGATGCCAGCGAGCATGAGGCCCCCGGCGATGAAGCGCCCCGTGCCGGAGACGGGGAACCGGTCGCCGTAGCCCACCGTCGTGACCGTGGTCATGGCCCACCACAGGGCGTCCCCGAACGTGGCGATGTTCGCCCCTGCCTGGCCGCGCTCGGCATCGAGGACCGCGAGCGAGGCGACGAACAGGACCAGCACCGTGGAGCCCGCCACGTAGACCGCTACCCGGCCCCGGAGCGACCCGCCCGCGTACCGGTTCAGGACGCTGAGCAGGGTCACCAGGCGGAGCAGGCGCAGCGGGCGCAGCAGCGGGAGGGCGACCACCGCGAGGTCCAGCAGGTTCCGGCGCACGAACACCGAGCGGGACCGTGACAGCGCCAGCCGCACCACGTAGTCCACCGCGAACGCGCCCCAAGTCGCCCAGGTGAGGACCCGGCAGACCCCGGGCCACGGCTGGTCCAGGTCGGGCGCCAGAATCGGCCACGCATAGGCCGCCAGGAACACGACGGCCGCGACCGTGAGCGGCCAGTTCGCGGCGGCCTCCCAGCGGTCACGGCGTAGTTCGGTACCCACCCCATCGGTCACGTCTGACCCCCTCCTGCTCCGCTGCTCGACGGCGCGAGTCTCCCAGTTCAGGCGGCGACGTTCAGGTGAACGGAGAACGGGACGGGGGGCTGGCACCCGGCGCTCTGGCCACCACTGGGCCGTGATCATCCGCAAGTACGTGGTGGTGCGCGGGAACCACTTGACCGACCCGGTGGTCCGCGGTTCGCTGACGTCGCATGCCGCAGCTCTTCTCGATGCGGCGGTCGCGGTTGGGGTGGGCCGCGTGGGTTGGTTCGGCGGGTCTCACATACCCTGGCCAACATGGGCCGCATCGACTACGTCAACGATCCGAACGCACCCAAGGCCAACAGCGTCGTGCCGTCCGTGGTGGCGATCGTCCAGGACGACGCGGGGCGCGTTCTCATGATCCACCGGACAGACAATGACAAGTGGGCGTTGCCAGGAGGAGGGCACGACGTAGGCGAGTCAATCGCGACCACGGTCGAGCGCGAGGTTCGCGAGGAGACCGGCTACGACGTTCGCGTCGACACGATTACTGGTATCTACACCAACCCCGACCACGTAATGGCTTACGACGACGGCGAAGTGAGGCAGCAGTTCTCCATTGCGTTTCGCGCCACTCTCGTTGGCGGGGAGTCCCGTACCAGTAGCGAGAGCGACCAGGTGGAATGGGTCGAGCAGACGGACCTGGGTGCCCTCAACCTGCACCCGTCTATGCGTCAACGCATCGCCGATGCGCTAAGCGGAGAGGACCGGCCAGCCATCCGCTAGCCCCAGTGCGCCGGACGGTGAGAGTCACGGTGGCGTGAGCTCGCGAATCGATGGGATGACTTACGCCTTAGGGGGTATCACCGGGGTAGCCCGTGCGCTCAGACACTCGACCGCCCCATCGTCATATCGGCAGTGGCGGGAGTCGTACGACGCCGATTACCCGCCTTACGACAAGGCGAGTAGCGCACACCGTCCGACTGGATCGACTTCCAGAACAGCGCGCGGGATCGCCTCGTCATCTTCATCGAGGTCGGCGCTCTCCATGTGAGCAGTGTGCCCGTGACTTGGTTGCCAGGAGGCCAGTTCTGGAAACCTGTGGACGCGGCCGGGGTTCGCCGGGATGTCGGTTCGCCGTGCATCCCTAGCGCTTGATTGACCAGGAGCGACGGGGTTAAGTTCGAAGAGCTGTCAAGCCCGGAGCCGGAGCCGGCTACACTAATCCAGCAAAACCAGGTCTTTACGGTTTGAGGTGATTGACAAGGGCTTCCTCGTGGTCGTCCACGGCGTCGGCCACTGCACCCCGTCCGGATCGGAAGCGTTCCCTCGCGGAACGTTCTATCTATCCGTCATCCTCGGCGGAGGGATGATCCGCGTTCCCAGCTTCGCACCAATCAGCAATCACGCCCACGAGCCTTTCGACGTAGCTATTCAGGTGGGGTCGCGTGGGGCAGGGTGGTGCCGTGACGGGGGCGTCAGGCCGCGGCGGCGGCTGGGCTGAGGCCCGTTGGTATCCACGGTCCGGTGGTGAAGAGGCGGTGCAGGGCTTCGAATCGGGTGAGGCCCCAGTGGCTCGCGGTGGACAGGTAGGACTGGACCACGGCGAATTGGGCCAGTCCCTCCAGGGTTCGCCAGCATCCGCCCGATGATCGTTGCTGCACCTTCACGGGGCGGACAGCTCGCTCCGCCACGTTGTTGGTGAAGCTGACCTCGAGGTTCGTGGTGAACCGCAGGATCGTCTCGCGGTGCTTGTCGAAGCGATTGGCCAGCGTCCGGGCGTGCCCGGCCAGGACGGCGGTGTCGGCGGCAGGGTTGTCGGCGCGGGCCCGGGCCAGCGCCCCCGCGTAGAGGCGGTCGATGACCTCGAGCTCAGCGCTGGTGAGCTCGCCGCGTCCGTTATCGCGGGCCGCGGTCGCGAGCCGGTGGGCCTCGAGCAGGGTGTCGCCCATCGCCTTCGCCCACAGCTGCCCGGCAGGGTCGGCCTCGTAGATCCCCCGAAGATCCCGCAGGAGATGGGCCCCACACCAGGCGTGCAGAACGTTCGTGAGGTGCGCGTACCCGACGTACCCGTCACGCACGAGGACCCCGCTCAGCTGGTCCAGGACACCCCCGGCGTCGATCGTCTTCGCGGACCGGTCCCCGGTATGCATCAGGGTGAGGTGGTCGGTGCAGGCCACGTGCAGGTACGTGATCTTGCACTTCGCCCGGGCGAACGTCTCATCGGCGTGGACGACCGGCGCCCCGGCGAGCAGCTCTTTGACCGCCGTGATGAACCCGCCCTCGATGATCAGGTCCTTGGCTCGGCCCCGCAGCGACGCCGCGAACCCGGTCGACACCTTCATCCCGACGAGCTCGCTCACCAGCTCCGTCGAGCGCTCGACCGGCACATAGTGGCCCAGCGTCACATCGGCGACACGGGTGGTCAGCTCCGGCCCGTACTGGACCGGGGCGTTCACGCCCTGGGGGAACTCGCCGACCGCGGTCTTGCGGCACGCCGGGCAGTCCTTCAGCTCGGCCGCGTACTCCACGACGACCGGCGCGGGCTGCGGGGCCAGGTCATGGACCTGGCGGCGGCGCTCGTCCGTCACGGGCACCTCCGCGAGCGGTGAACCGCACGCGCACGCCATCGGGGCCGGGATCACGAACTTCTCGTTGGGGACGGCGACCAGGGCCAGGCCCGCGCCCGGCGCACCCGGCTGCTTGCCCGGCTTGCGGCCCGACCGTTCCCGCGACGACCCACCCCGTGGACGACGATTCGGGTCGTCGGACGACGGCGGCTTCGACGACGTCGAGGAGTCCTTCCCCAGGCGCAAGACGAGCGCCTGAACCTGGGTGGTCAACTCGCCGATCTGCACCAGCAGTCTCTCGGTCCGAGCCTGGTTCTCGCCCAGCTCAGCTCGCAAGGCTTCGGTCTGCGAAGCAGCCTCGACCCGCTCAGCACGCAGCAAAGCAACCAGCGCGAGGAGATCCTCACGCGACGACTCCTGCGGCTCCGGCACCCCCAAATGTCACCACGCCCCGAGACCCAACCCGGCATCCAGCCGACCTCGGGCGTGTCGAACCCCCACCTGAATAGCTACCTTTCGACGTGTCGCTCTGTGAGTTGCCCGAGCCAATAGGACCCGAGAAACTTAAGGTTGATTTCCTCGCCACTAGACAAGACGATCTGAGGAAAAATCAGGTCCCACGGAACTATATCGTGGGCCTCTCGCGCGGTGCGAACGTCGATCACATCTCTTCCAGGATATTCAACAGGTGAAAATAGCCATCTCACACGGACGCCCGCTGGAGTCCAGCTCACACCACTGGTGACGGAGTTCGCAAGGGCAATTCCTCCCACAGCGACAACTACGACTCCAATGAGGATGCTCGCGACGTCAAATTTCTCCGACACAATCGAGGATCCGATCAAGATAAATACGACACCGGCGATAGCCATCACAACGCCGGAAAAGCCAAGGGAAAGCCTGTGGCGACGGTTTAGCACGACCTCCTCCTTCGATTTATGTAACATCCGCCGAATTTTAAACCCGACGGCCAGGATTTCAATGATCCGATGGCGAGTCGCTGCGAACCAATGAAGGCCGCGCCAAGTCTCGGTTACAACCCTGGTGTTTGCAAACCTACCTAGCCTGCCATATTGAACCATCATCCCCGGCACGCGGAGCAACCCGAATGTTAGAACGGTAAGACCGCCGTCGATCAAGTTCGCGCGCGCGGTCTTGCGCCATCCTCCACCTGTGGAGGCTCTCTGCTGCGCTCGAACGCCGTAGGCCGCTGCCTGTAAGCCTGCGCAACTGAGCCATCCAACGCCTGGAATCGCGCAAGCTGCGCTGGCGGCAATCGTAGCGATCATTCCACGGTGAGCTCGACAAACCCCCCCCGAACTTCCTCCACCCGCGGCTCCACTGACCGTCACCGGATCCTGGTCAACGTAGTCGTAAGCGTTCGCGCCCCCGCCCGGGACGGGGTCAGCGCTGAGGAATCGTCCGGTGGTGGGGTTGTACAGGCGGTAACCCATCAGGACGAGCCCGCCGAGATCGTCTGCGGCCCGTTGGTGTCCGCCGAGCCAACCGTACTTGGCGGGCGCAGGTGAAGAGCCGACGGAGGCACCGAACGGGTCGTAGTCGAATGCAGCGCCGAGGATGGCGCCGACGTTGTCGTCAACGTTGGCGGCGACGTTGCCCGTCAAGTCGGTGAGTTGCAGGGTGACCGTGTCGCTGCCAGTGGTGTGAGTGTGGATCGCGCCGAGGCCCGACATTCCGTCGATGTTACGCGTCCAGCCGGTCGTGGTGGCGGTCCAGGCGGGGCTGTCGCTTCCGTCTGGCTGTACGCATCGTTCACGTTCTGACGGGCAGCGACCGTCGGCGCTTCAAATGGCGACGTCTGCGCGCGGGAAACGGCGAGTAGGTAACTCCATGGCGCGGTCGACGCGGGAGCGCCTGTCTAGGATCCCTGCAATGTCTGCTTTCTGGATCGCCCAACAAACGATCATCCTGCCTGATGAAATGGCGATATTGACATTCATGGTCACAGACTCTGATTCAATCTTTGACCAACGGAATCCAGTATTCCCACATGATGTCTTGGGCATAAACGATGGTTGTTCGCGCTTCTAGTCGTGGGCGTATCAAAACCGAGACAGCAAACCTTATGAAAAACGCCACCCATGAGAGAACGCCCGTCAGGCCCGAAATGTCGCCGAGTCTCAAGACGGACTAAAGACCCCCATGGTAAAGCCAGCGCTGCCGACTCGAACGATCACAGCGACGAGGCGTGTGCCGTGTGGCATACGTTCTACCCATAGACTTTCCCCGTCAGTCAGCGGATGCGCACCGCCGCGAGTCAGCATCCCGGGGATCGTCCTGTTCCTCTGCGACGACCGCGCAGCTTCACTCGCCGCCCACTCTGGAATTGGGGTGCACGACGACAAGGAGGACGAGGCTCGCGATCAGTCGGGCTTGTGCGCTCAACAGCAGATCGAGTCTAACTCGAACGGTGCCGCTTGATCTCATGGTAAACCACCAGGGTCACCCCAGCGAAAAGGTAAATGGCACCCGCCACGATGTTTTGTGCGACTACGATCGACAGAACCCCAAGTGCAATGAAGCCGAGGCCCACAGACCAGCTCGAGGTAGCGAAACGAGAGCCAGAATTGTTATCGTCCGAGCTGTTCCTGTTCATCATAATGCTGTGCAGCCTCCTATGCTAACTCCCGCGAGTACGAAGAGCAGATTCATCTCATCGTACTCGCCTGTGCGCTCAACAAGAGATCGAGTCCAACTTGAACGGCGCCGCTTGATCTCATGGTAAAACACCTACCGCGATGCTTTATGTGACCACGATCGACAGCACCCCGAGTGCCATGAAGCACAGGCCCACAAACCAGCTCGAGGTAGCGAAACGAGAAGCCGATCTTCCGAACGGTTTCTGCTCATCACATTGTTGCGCAGCCTAGGATGGTAACTCCCGCGGTTGTGGCGAGCAGACTCGCCGCTTCGTACTCGGGTGTCAACAAGAAGAGCCCGCCGTAACAGGCACCCATCGACGCCATCTGCTTGCGCGTTGCCACCGGATAGTTGTTTTTCCTGGAGTCGACACGAGAATTACCAGTGCAGCCGACTGAGGGGCTGCAGTACCCCGGCATCGTTTGATAGGACACTGGCTTCCCGTAATGGAGCCGCCTGACCTGTCGGTGACGTCTCCAACTGTTGCGCTCACGTTGCCCATAATATCCGGGGTAATTTCTCCAATGGTGGTAGTAGCTGCGGTAGCCGTGATGGCGGATGTAACGGAGGTAGTGGCGTGACCACGTGCCGTCAAGATCGAATTGGTTGATGGGGTCTTGATTGACGTAGTCGTAGGCGTTGGCGCTGCCGCCGGGGACGGGGTCGGTGGACAGGAATCGTCCGAGGGTGGGGTTGTAGAGGCGGTAGCCCATGAGGACGAGTCCGCCGAGGTCGTCGGCTGCCCGTTGATGTCCGCCGAGCCACCCGTACTTCGCCGGTGCGGGGGCGGTGACGTTGGAGCCGAAGGGGTCGTAGTCATAGGTGGCGCCCAAGATCGCACCGACTGTGTCGTCGACCGTAGCCGCTACATTCCCTGCTAGGTCTGTGAGCAGTAGGGCGACGGTGTCGGTGCTGGTGGTGTGGGTGTGGATGGCGCCGAGGCCCGACATGCCGCCGATGTTCCGGGTCCAGCCGGCGGAAGTGGCGGTCCAGGAGGGGCTGTCAGCGCCGTCGCTGTAGTAGTTCGTGCTCAATCCGGCGACAGAATCGTTCTGGGTAGCGATGCGGTGCCCGGACGGGTCGAGGGTGAACGTCTGGGTGTGGGCGACGCCGGCGACGGTTTGGGTTTGCTTCTGGACCATGTCGTTGTCGAAGTACTGGACTCCGACATTCGCGCCGCCGGTGACTGTGCTGGAGGGTGCGGTGGTGGTGCGGCCGAGCTGGTCGTAGACGGTGCCGGTGTCGGAGATCCGGTCCGCGGCGTCGTACCCGTGGATCACCGTGGTGGCGGGTGCGGTGCAGCTGGTGGTACTGGCGGCGTATCCGGTCCGGTTGCTGTTCGCGTCGTACCCGAAGCGCTGGCTGGTGCAGGTGGCGCCGTCGTTGCGGCTTGCGGTGGCGAGCTCGCCGACCTGCGTGTAGGTGAGTCCCTGGGTGCTGACCGGGCCGGTGAGGGCGCTCTTGCGACCTGCGCTGTCATAGCGCGCCGAGTAGGTGAGTCCGGTGCCGAGGCCGGTGCCGGTGTAGGCGAGAAGGGTCTGCTGACCGGTGTTGTCCCAGCCGTTGGTGGCCACGTCCCCGTTGGGCAAGGTCGTAGCGGTCGCGCGCCCGTCGCCGTCGTAGACCGCGGTGTAGGTGTCGGCAGTGGTGTACCCGGTGGCGGTGATGCCGGTGCCCAGGCTGGTGAGCATTCCGCGGTGCTCGGTACTGCCCGTCCCGCCGCCGTTGTCGTAGGTGTAGGTGTAGGTGGCTTTGCCGTCGGTGCGGGTCGCGATCCGCCCGGCGATGTCATAGCTGGTCGCCGTGGCGTTGCCGTTCGCGTCGATGCTGCTGTCCGTCCGGCCTTGGGTGTCGTATCCGGTGGTGAGCGTGCCTGTGGCGTCGCTTGTCGCGATCGGAAGCCCGGTGCTCGGGGCGTAGCTCGTGGTGACGGTCGGCACTGCACTGGTGGTCGACCCTCCGCCGGTCACGGCCGTGGTCGTGACGCCGCCGCTGGTCACTGTGCGACCGGCGGCGTCGTAGGTGGTGGTCGAGGTGCGCAGCAGGGTGCCGGCGGCGTCCTTCTCCTGGACGGTGGTGGGTTGTTGCCACTGGTTGTATGCGGTGACGGTCTCGGTGGTGAGGGTGGGCAGGGTGCCCCCGGCGGGGGCGGCGGGTCCGGTCTGGCAGACCAGGCCGGCGTAGATGGTGGAGGTGCATGGGCTGGCTGCACCAGCGCTGTAGTACTTCGTGACGGTGCTGCGGGCGTCGGTCCCGATCCCGCTGGTTGCGGTCCCGGCGGGTAGCCGGGTCTCGATGGTCCGTCCGGTGGTGTCGAAGCGGGTCCAGTTCGTGCTGTGCGTCCCGGCCGGGTCGGTGGTGACGCTGGTTGGCTGCTTGAGCGCCCAGCCGTCCCCGTCATTGGTTGCGAGGGCGTCGTACCCGGTGGTCGTGGTGTGTTTGTCCTGCTCTCCGGCGGCCGGGTCGGTGGTCTGTGCCCCGACCGTGCTCGTGGTGACCAGGTGGTACGGGCGGCCGGTCGTCGGGGAGCCCTCGTCGTAGACGTTGTTTTCGTGGGTGCGGGCGTCGACGGTGCTGGTGTCGGCGAGGGTGACCGGGTGCGTCGGCCCGTAGGTGTCGGTCAGGTCGACGCCGTCGAGGCTGTAGGTGCTGAGCGTGGACAGGGCGTTGGCCCGGTCAACGGCGGACGGCATCGCCGCGACGGCGGGGTCCGTGGCGGCCGTTGGGGTCAGGGCCTGATTGCGGTTGTCCGCGGTCAGCTCGGTGATCACGTTGCCGGTCTTGTCGTACCCGGTGGTCTCGATCTGCCACGCGCCGGCACCGTAACTGGCGGAGTTGACCTGGCGGCCGTTCACGTCGAGGTAGGTGACGTCGGCGTAGGGCCAGTCCGTAGAGGTGATGGTGGCGCCCGGGTTGTGGTCCGGGCCGAACACGGCGGTCGCGGCTGCGACCACGTCAGTGGACTGTCCCCAGGCCCCGGTCGCGATCCCGGACAGGTCAGGCAGCCCGACACCCGTCGCCCCAGCACCGCTCCACGGCACCTGGTAGGCCACTGTGGTGACGGCGTCCGCGCTGAGGGCGTCGTCGTGCTGGGTGACGGTGGTGACCCGGCCGGTGCCGTCGTAGGCGAGCTGGAACGCGTTCAGGCCGGGTGGGGTCAGGGTCTCCAGCCGGCTGGTCGCGCCGACGTAGGTGTAGCGGGCGACCAGGGCGCTGAGCCGCGGGTCCCACACCCCGGCCAGGCGCCCGCTGCTGGTGTTGGTGTCGTACCCGTACCGGGTGACCGGGGTCGTCACGACCGTGCCCGTTGCCGGGTCGGTCACGACGGCGTCGATCTCGGCGAGGCGCCCGGC
>NZ_DATCNW010000075.1:0-4164 GCF_036565025.1 Pengzhenrongella sp. | reverse complement strand
AGGGCGACCTGGAGCTGGTGGCGGAGGACAAGGTTTTCGAAAGCGACCTCACGACGGGACCGGACGGTGGTGAGAAGGGTGCGCAGCAGCAGCAATAGGAGTTGGAGCATCCGGCAGGTTACCAGCCGGCCGCGCTTCCCGCGCTGCCACGCGAGTTGGACGGGATTTAGCCCCCCTTCAGGCCCGCCGCCCAGACCGCCGGGCGGGCCATCTCGACGGCGAGGTGAGCCTCGGCCAGCTTGTGCTTGACCGCCTGGAAAGAGCCGACCGGTCGGCCGAACTGATGACGTTGCTTCACGTAACCCACCGTTACCTCGACTAGGTGCGCGGCAATACCGACCAGGACGGCGGCTGCGGCTACCGCCGCACGGTCGGCGAGCCGGTCGGTGCTGTCGCCCCCGCCGATCATCCGAGTGTCCTCGCCCTTGTTCAACCGCTCGGGGGCACCGGCGAGCAGGTACTCCTCCTGAAAGATCGACTGGGTGACGAGGTCTGCACCACCACCGCCGAACTCGCGTGGCCAGTGCAGCGCGGCGTAACCGGCCTCGTACAACTGAAGCTCCCAGGCCAGGTGTTCCTGTACGCCGTTCTGGGTGTAGATGGCTGGGAGCGCCCCGGATGGCACGTGGTGGCGCAGCCAGGTGCGGACCTCGGCCTGGAAGGCGTGCTGGCGGTCATCGAGCGTTAGGTCCATGCTGCTCCCTACATCGTTGAGGTAACCAGGGCCCAGATGTCCTCGGGACCGTGGAGTGCGACGACCCGGCCGAGCTCCATCGCCCAGTGTTCGTCCGAACCGTACTCTTCTCGCCACGCCCACAGCCTTCGCGTGAGGTGGTGCAGCGGATGCTCCTGCGTGAAGCCGATGGCACCGTGTACCTGGTGGGCCAATCGGGCCGCTGTCCCCGCCGCCATACCGGCGCGGATCTTCGCGGCCGCCACGGCAAGGTTGCCGTAACCCCCAGCGACTGCACGGACTGCGCCGTCGGCTGCGGCCGTCACCGCGGCCACTTCGCCCGCGAGCAGAGCCACTTGGTGCTGGACGGCCTGGAAGCGCCCGATCGGCCGTCCGAACTGCGTCCGCTCGGTGGCGTAACGGATCGTGAGCTCGAGGGTGCCCTCGAGCGCCCCGGCGATCTGGAGTGCGCGCGCCAGGGCGCCGCGGTGGCGCAGCACGTCGGCTGGGTCACCGTCGAAGAGGCCGACCGCGTCCGCAGACAAGACCACGTCGGGGAAGGTGACGTCGTCGCGGGGCTCGCCAGCGAGGTTGATTCCCGAGGACAGCTCGCAGTGGGCCGGGTCGACGAGCGCACCGATGCAGTTGTTGGCGCCGGCGGCGTGGGCGACCGCGAGGATCCGCGTGGCGGTGCGCGCCCAGGGCACGCCCCTGCTGGTACCCCGAATCGTCCAGCCGGAGATGGTTCGGGTGGCGACGAGGGGAGCGTCGGGGCTGTCCATGGCGACCGTCAGTGGACCTGCCGGGAGCGGCAGGCCAGCGGCTTCGCACGCCCACCCGGCCAATAGGATCGTCTCGGCCAGGGGCACCGGGGCTGCGTACCGAGCAGCGAGCCGTACGATGGTGGCGGCATCAACGATATCCCCGCCGGATCCGCCCATATCCTCCGGCACCCCGACCGTGGTGAACCCGCTCTGCTCTAGGCGCTCCCACAGCGGCGCGCTCCACGACCCCTCGGCCGCGGCCACGACCTGAGGGCTGCAGTGGTCGGCCAGCAACCGTTGCATGGTCTGCTCCAACGGGTCGCTCATCGCAGTCCCAGTCCCCTCGCGACGATGCCGCGCAGGATCTCGGTGGTGCCGCCGCGCAGCGTGAACCCGGGCGAGTGCAGCACGGCCTCGGCGAAGGTTCGGGCCAACGGGACCGCCGAGGCGAGGGAGGGCTCGACGGGGACGGCCAGCCGAACCGCGTCGATCACCTCGTTCTCGAAGCGGGTACCCAGGTCCTTGACCAATGCCGCCGCGACGTCGGGCGCCTCACCGCGGTCCAGTGCGGCCGCGATCCGGAGGGAGAGCTGCCGCAGGGTGATGAGCTGGGCGGTGAGGCGCCCCAGCGCAGACAGGAACCTGACGTCGGGGTCGGCCGTGGCGACGTGGACCAGCTCGCGGAGCAGCGGAAAGGTGGACAGGAACCGCTCGGGGCCGCTACGCTCGAATGCGAGCTCGGCGATGACCTGCTCCCAGCCGGCACCGGTGGACCCGAGAACCATGGAGGCCGGAACCTGAACATCTTGAAGCACCACCTCGTTGAAGTGGTGCTCGCCGTCGAGCAGCCTGATCGGGTTGATTTGCACACCGGGGGCGTGCAGGTCGACGATGAACTGGCTGAGACCCGCGTGCCGGTCATCCTCATCGGCCGGGGAGGTCCGGCACAGCGCGATCATGTAGTGTGAGCGGTGCGCTTGGCTGGTCCAGACCTTGGTACCGGTGACCCGCCAGGCATCGCCGTCGGGAACGGCTCTGGTGCGCACCGAGGCCAGATCGGAGCCGGTGTCCGGCTCGCTCATCCCGATCGCGATGAAACACTCGCCGCGTGCGATGGCGGGCAGCAGTTGGCACCGCTGCTCCTCGGTGCCGTAACGCAGGAGCGCCGGGCCGCTCTGCCGGTCCGCGATCCAGTGCGCGGCCACGGGCGCTCCGGCAGCCAGCACCTCCTCTACGACGACGAAGCGCTCCAGCCCTGAACGCTCGCCCCCGCCGTACTGTCGCGGCCAGGTCATGCCCAGCCAGCCGCGTTCCCCCATACGGCGGCTGAACTCGGCGGAGAAGCCGGACAGCCAGGCGTCGCAGCGCGGTGTGAACGTCCCGGCGTCGAGCTCCTCCCGGAGGAAGTCGCGCACCTCCTCGCGGACCTTGAGCGCCCCGGGCGGCAGGGTGGCCGGGGCGAGCCGCAGCGCCCGTGCGTTCACAGGTGTCCTCGCCGGAAGTCGGGTGGCCGCTTCTCGACGAAGGCCGCGCGTCCCTCCGCCGCGTCGGGACCGAGCAAGTCGGGCGCGGCCGAAAGCCACTCGGTCTCCAAATAGCGCTCGAAGGTGCTGTCCATCGCCGCGCCCAGGAGCGTCTTGGTCAGGACCAGGGCGTCGGGCGCGCCGCGGGCGAGTCCCCCCGCCAGCTCGATCGCTTCGGTGAGCGCAGCGCCGGCGGGTGTCAACCGGTTGACCAGGCCCAGCCCTGCGGCCGAGCGGGCGGTCAGCCGGTCACCTAGCAGCAGCAGTTCCGCAGCCCGCGGGCGCCCCAGCGCCCGCATCAGGAACCAGGCGGCGCCACCGTCGGGGACGAGCCCACGCTGGACGACGGGGGCCGAAAAGGAGGCGTCCTCGGTCGCGACGATCAGGTCGCAGGCGAGGGCAAGGTTCCAGCCGACGCCCAACCGTCGGGACGTGGTCGAAGTCGACACCTCGAGATTCAAGGGAGCGGATGCGCGTAGTGGCCGCCCCTCGCCCGCACGATCTCCCCGGTGAGCGCGCATTCCTCGCTGGCCAGCCAGACGACGATCGGGGAGATCCAGGCCGGGTCCAACTCGTCGGGGCTGGCGGAGGTCGCGACAAGGCCGTCAGTCATCCGGGTCGCGGGTACGGGGGCGATCGAGTTGACGGTAATTCCGAATCGAGCGCCCTCGATGGCCAGGACGTTCATGAGACCGATCATTCCGAGCTTGGCTGCTCCGTAATTGGCCTGGGCGAAATTCCCGTAGATGCCGGCGCCGGAACTCGTCATCACGACTCGGCCGAACCCCTGTTTGCGTAGATGCGGCCACGCGGCGCTGGTCACGTGGAAGCTGCCGTCTAGATGGACTCGGCGTACGGCTTCCCAATGCTCCGGGGTCATCTTGTGGAACGCGGCGTCTCGCAGGATGCCCGCGTTGTTCACGATGACGTCGACTTGGCCGAATGCGTCCACCGCGGTCTGGATGATTGCAGCACCCCCGGAGGGCGTGCTCACATCGTGTTGGGCGGCGACCGCCTGGCCTCCCGCCGTGACGATCTCGGCCACCACCTCCTCGGCCGGGCTCGGGTCCGAGCCCGACCCGTCGCGCGCGGCACCGACGTCGTTGACGATAACCCGGGCGCCGTGCGCCGCGAAGCTCACCGCGTGCGAAAGGCCCAGGCCGCGCCCGGCGCCGGTGACGACGACGGCACGCCCCTGCACCCC
>NZ_DATCNW010000074.1:0-3855 GCF_036565025.1 Pengzhenrongella sp. | reverse complement strand
GCAAGGTCCTTGACGACAAATCAGGCGGGTACTCGCAGCGCTGGCTGGAGGGCAAACAGTCAGATAAAGGCGCGAAGCTGACCGGCCAGGATTTTTGGGAACTGCTATCGGGACCCGTTCACGCCAACGTGCGTGCAATTTAAGCGTGCGACCTCGCGTCGCACTCGCGCAAGCGGAAGTGAGTGGTGGTGCGTTTCAGGCCCGGTGTCGCATCGGGCGAAATGCGTCGCGTAGGCTGCGGGCCAGCAGTTCAGGCTCGGCGACGGCGGGGAAGTGGCCGCCGGTGGGGTGTTCAGCCCAGGAGGTGATGTTGTAGTAGCGCTCAGCCAGCTCTCGGGGTGGCTTGGGAAACGCGACCCGTTCACCGCCGAAGATGCTGACCGCGGTGGGGACCGGCGACACGTCTCTATCCGGGAGGGCTGCGCCGGGGAGGTGGCGGTGGGCCCAGTAGGGCAGCAGCGATGTCGTGATCGTATTGGTGGCCCAGTAGAGGGTGAGGGTGCCCAGGAGCAGTTCGCGATCGAACGCCGGGCTCCCATCTGGGCGGGTGCTGCTCCAGGCGATGATCTTCTCGCCGGTCCATGCGGCCAGGCCGGCGGGACTGTCTGACAGGCCGACGGCGAGGGTGGCCGGCTTGGTGGCGTGCTCGTGCATATAGCCGCCCTCCTCCGCGGTCCAGTCCTGCACGGCACGGGCGAAGTCCTCCTCTTGCTCTGTCCGCGGCCCAGGCGCAACGGCCAGGCCGGGAGTCGCGAGGTGAATCGCCGCGACCGCGTCTGGCTGGTCGCGGGCCAGCCAGGCGGTTACGCCGGCACCGAGGTCGCTGCCATGCGCGACGAAATGGTCATGTCCCAGCCCCTTGGTCATCAATTGATGCCAGAGTCGCGCGACCTGACGTCCGGTCATCCCCGTGGGTGGGGGTGGTGTGCTGAACGCGTAGCCGGGCAGCGACGGGATGATCACCGTGAACGCGTCGGCCGGATCTGCGCCGTGCCCGCCTGGGTCAGAAAGGAGAGGAAGGACTGGCAGGTACTCCAGGAATGACCCTGGCCACCCGTGGGTGAGCAGCAAGGGAAGTGGGCTTGGCCCGCGACCTTCAGCGTGCACCAAGTGCAGGGCGTGACCCGCAACCTCAGCACGCTGTTGGCGCAGGGCGTCGAGCCGGAGCTGAAACGCGTGGGCGTCAAAGGCACGCCAGTCCTCCAAAAGGGCGTCCAGCCAGTCGCCGGGCACGCCTCGATCCCAGCCTGACCCGAGGTCAGTGGACTTCCGGTAGCCATCTAGCCGGCGGCTAAGCTCGCGCAGCGCATCGGCGTCCAATCGACAGCGTTCCTCAACGACTCGCACGCTCCTGTGATCGTTCACGCGAGTCATCCTGTCACGCGCCTGCCGAGCCGGGTTGACGCGTTGGCGACGTTGTCAGGCTAACTGGGGGCGGCGGCGCGCAACTGATCGAGGGCAGCATGGGATAGGTCCGCCAGATCCTGGTCCTCGTCGGTCTCGTTCGTCGTCGCACATGACGCCCGTGCGACCTGCTCAACACAAGAGCCCGCGGAGGCCAGCCCAAGTTAAGCTCTCATGGACGCGGACCGGCGAGGTGCGCGCGCAAGAACTCGCCGGCGCTAGTCAGGGCAGCGTCGGCTTCGTCGAGCATCGCGGCGAACCCTTGGAACACGTGCGGGACGCCCGGTGTGATTTCGAGCCTGACGGCGACATCGGCCGTGGCGGCGCGGGCGGCGAGCCTGGTGGCGTCGTCGAGGAGGATCTCGTGTGAGCCGGCCTGGATCAGCAGCGGTGGCAGCCCGGTCAGGTCGGCGAAGATCGGGCTGACCAGCTCCGCCGTTCGGTCGCCGGCGGGCACGTAGTCGACGGCTCGTCGGCGCAGACCTTTGGGGGTAAGCGCGGGGTCGACCGCGGCCTTCACGCTGATGCTCTCACTGGACACGGTGAGGTCCGCCCAGGGGGACATCAGCACCGCCGCGCTCGGTTGCGGTAGCCCAGCGTGCTTGAGCGCCACCAGGGTCGCGGCGGCTAGGCCCGCACCGGCGGACTCGCCAGCAATCGCGATCGCGGACGCGGCGAGGCCGCTGTCGAGCAGTCCGCGGTAGGCAGCGACTGCGTCATCGATCGCGGCAGGATGCGGATGTTCAGGTGCCAGCCTGTAGTCGACCGTGACGAGCCGGGCTCCGGCGCGACGTGCGAGGTCCGATGCGAGACCGACGGATGAGGCGGCCGTTCCGATCGCGTACGCCCCGCCGTGCAGGAAGAAGATGACGCTGGCGGGGTCAGCGCCCGCGACCTCGACGTTGACGACGGGGATCCCGCCGAGGCTCCCGGACGATGTCGTGACGTCGGCCGGACTCGGGATCGCTGCCATCATCTCCTCGAAGACGACGCGTTGCTCGGCTACGTCGCCGCCGAGATCAAGCGGCGCGTCCCGCAGCAGTTGGTCAAGGGCGTCGCGCTGTTGCTGGGTCACTGTTGTCAGTTCGGTTTCGCGGATCAGGACTTCGGGTCGCCGAGCAGCAGCTCGGTCCGGTACTTCGGGGCGAGTGCGATCGCCTTGGCGATGAACGCGCCGGTGGCGGCATCGTCGAGCGCCGGTGGAGCCTCGGTTCGGTGCGCGACCGGAACGCCGACCTGCTTGAAGAACTCCTCCTGACCCGCTGGCGAGCAGAGGCACAGCAGTCGTGCAGGCCGTTCGGAGACGTTCCGAAAGACGTGTGGGGCGTTGGCCGGCACATTGATCGTTTCGCCAACCTTGGCAACCGCGCTGACGCCGCGGAACGTGAGCTCGATCTCGCCGTCAAGAATTGTGAACATCTCCTCGAAGTCGTGACGGTGGGGCGGCGGTCCCCCGCCCGGCGGGACGTGCATGTCGATCAACGTGTACCGCCCAGCGGTGTCGGCCCCGGACACAAGGATGGTGTAGGTGTCGCCAACCACGCCGAGGTGAGGCAGCGAGTCATCGGTGTCGGGGCTCACGTGCGTCAGGACGCGCCCAGGGTCATCGGCGGGGACCGGTCCTGGCGGCTTCGACTGGGCGGGCGGGGTGTCGTTCATCGGCGCTCCTCTATCGTGGGCTAAGCGGTCGAAATCGTCCGCTTATGATCTGGGAGCCTACAGAAGCAAACCCCCGTGTCGCTACCTGGCACGATCACCTCCGGGAATGTCCGAAGCACCGCCAAAGGCACAGCCCATCGCGCAGCGACTGCGAAGTGACGCCGCGGCCAACCGCGAACGCATCCTCGCCGCCGCCACGATCGCGGTCAGGCGCGACGGCGAGAAAGTCCCGATGGCAACGATCGCCGAGGAGGCCGGTGTTGGGATCGGAACCGTCTACCGCCATTACCCGACGCGCCCGGCCCTCCTAGCCGCGCTGACGCTCCGCTCCTTCCACCTCGTCCTAGAACACGCGCGTACCGCCGCGCAGAGCGACGAGCCGGCCCCCACGACCCTCACGCGGTTCCTCGAACAGACGATCGCGGCCCGCGACGAGTTCGTCCTCCCGCTCCACGGCGGCCCCGTCATCCATGACGAGAAGATCGTCGCGCTCCAGAGCGAGATCAGAAACCTCCTCGAGCAGGTCCTCGCCCGCGGACGCCGCGACGGGACCATCCGGCCAGACGCCACCCCGATCGACATCATCATCACCGGAGCGATGCTCGCCCAACCACTCCCGCATGCAGCTGACTGGGACCAACTCGCCCGCCGGCAAGCCAGAATCTTTATCGCCGGCCTCGCTGCCACCGATCCACCACTTCCCGGCTCCCGGCCCACCCGCGCCCGACGCTAAGACGAATCCGTGCGCGCAGCAGACCTCGATTGATGACATGACGAGCTTGACGGGTCAAG
>NZ_DATCNW010000073.1:0-15422 GCF_036565025.1 Pengzhenrongella sp. | reverse complement strand
GGCGTCCATGGTCTCGGCGAGGCCCAGCAGGTGGGTCTGACCCTCCGGGGACCGGGCCGCCTCGCGCACAGTCGGGCTCGACGACGAGGACGCGATCCGCCCGATCGCCTTGGCGTGGTCCAGCCCGATCCGCCCCTCGATGACCGCGGTCGTCGCGCCGGGCACCGCACCGAGCTCGGTGGCCTGGCGGACCTGCGCCCGCGCCACCCGCTTGCCCGTGCGCGACGTGCGCCCGCGCCACCGCTCGAACGACCCGTCCCCCGACCCCACCCACGCTGCGGAGTCCCGCTCCGCGACCAGGACCGTGGCGCGCACCGTGGTGAGCACGTCGATCGACCGGTCCAGGTACGTGAGCACCGCGCGCCGCTCCGCCGTCGCCCACGACGCCGCCTCACCGGCGACCGCCGCGAACAGACCCATCGTCTCGGCCACCGCAGCCGCCCGCGCAAGACCCACCGAACACTCCCCGGCAGGCGCATCGGGGACGTTGTCGGACGTGCCCGCTACCGTCGGGGAAGAGATCAGCGAGGCGCACAGAGCGGCGTCAGCACCGGTATCCAGGTCCATCACTCGCCACCCCCTGCGGCCATCAACTCGAACTCTTGTTCTAAAGATATCCCGTCAAAACGGACAAAGCAAGGGTTTCGGCGAACTATTTTGGACCGAACGACGGATCACTCGGCAGTGCGGATCGAATCCCCGCGACGGCACGTGTCCGCGAGCCGGCAGGGGGAGGCGCACGACGACTCGTCGTCGCGCCGGTACACACGGCAGCCATCGAGCCCGGGTGCGACCAGCAGCGTCCGCTGACCGATCAGCGAACAACGTCGCTCGCCGACCGAGATCGAGCCGCCGTACCGCCCCAACGGGCCCGCGTGGGGCTGGTTGTACGGCTGGTTGCATCGGATCTGCGCCAGGGCGCACCTCTCATGCAACCAGCGATGCAACCAGCATTCACTCCGGGGCCAGAGGCCAGGCGACAAGGGTGAGGTGTACTGACCGGCCGATCGGCACCGAAACGCGCCCCGAACGCCGCCCCCAAACACGCCAAGCCCAGCCCCCGCCCCCGCCGTCGTCGAACACCCATCGGTGCGTCGCGAACCCAGACCGGACCCGAGCGCCCGTGACGTCCGGTAAACTTGGAGCCCGTGGCAGACCGATCAAAACGACTCCCCGGGCGGATGCTCAACACGACCCGGCACATCTTCGTCACCGGCGGGGTAGCTTCCTCGCTCGGCAAGGGGTTGACCGCCTCGAGCCTGGGCCAGCTCCTGCGGGCCCGTGGCCTGCGCGTGACCATGCAGAAGCTGGACCCGTACCTCAACGTCGATCCAGGCACGATGAACCCGTTCCAGCACGGTGAGGTCTTCGTCACCGAGGACGGCGCCGAGACCGACCTGGACATCGGGCACTACGAGCGCTTCCTCGACGTGAACCTCACGGCGATGGCGAACGTGACGACCGGCCAGGTGTACTCGACCGTGATCGCCAAGGAGCGTCGCGGGGAGTTCCTCGGCGACACAGTGCAGGTCATCCCGCACATCACGGACGAGATCAAGTACCGGATGCGCGCCCAGGCGGGCGACGACGTCGACGTCATCATCACCGAGATCGGCGGCACCGTCGGGGACATCGAGTCCCAGCCGTTCCTCGAGGCCGCGCGCCAGGTGCGCCACGACCTCGGCCGCGACAACGTGTTCTTCCTGCACGTCTCCCTCGTGCCGTACATCGGCCCGAGCGGCGAGCTCAAGACCAAGCCGACCCAGCACTCCGTGGCCGCGCTGCGCTCGATCGGTATCCAGCCGGACGCCCTCGTGCTGCGCGCCGACCGCGAGCTGCCGGACGGTATCAAGCGCAAGATCTCGCTGATGTCCGACGTCGACCTCGAGGCCGTCATCGCGTGTGCCGACGCGGCGAGCATCTACGACATCCCGCGCGTGCTGCACTCCGAGGGCCTCGACGCGTACGTCATCCGCCGCCTGGACCTGCCGTTCCGCGACGTCGAGTGGGCCGAGTGGGAGAAGGTCACCGACCGGGTGCACAACCCCGCGCACCACGTCGAGGTCGCCCTCGTCGGCAAGTACATCGACCTGCCCGACGCGTACCTCTCGGTCAGCGAGGCGCTGCGCGCCGGCGGCTTCGCTCAGGACGCGAAGGTCGCGATCCGCTGGGTCGCGTCCGACGACTGTGAGAGCACCGAGGGCGCGCGCCAGGCCCTCGAGGGTGTCGACGCGATCCTGGTCCCTGGCGGTTTCGGGGTCCGCGGGATCGAGGGCATGTTCGGCGCCCTGCGCTGGGCCCGCGAGAACCGTGTGCCCACCCTCGGCATCTGCCTGGGCCTGCAGACCATGGTCATCGAGTACGCGCGGACCGTACTGGGTCTCGCCGATGCCTCGAGCTCGGAGTTCGACCCGGACACCAAGCACCCGGTCGTGGCCACGATGGCCGAGCAGCTCGCGATCGTGGACGGCGACGGCGACCTGGGCGGCACCATGCGCCTGGGCTCGTTCGAGGCCGTCCTGGAGCCCGGCTCGATCATCGCCGAGGCCTACGGGACCGAGAAGGTCACCGAGCGGCACCGCCACCGGTACGAGGTGAACAACGCCTACCGCGGCCAGCTCGAGGCCGCCGGCCTGGTGTTCTCCGGGCTGTCCCCGGACTCCTCGCTCGTCGAGTTCGTCGAGCTGCCGCGCGAGGTCCACCCGTACTACGTCGCCACCCAGGCGCACCCGGAGTTCAAGTCGCGCCCGACCAAGGCGCACCCGCTGTTCGCCGGCCTGGTCGGCGCGGCGCTCCAGCTCCGGCACGCGCCCGAGAGCGCCTGAGGTGCCCGACGACGTCCTCGTCGCCGACGCGCTCGCACCCCGCCCGATCGTCAAGCACGAACTGCTGCACAAGGGCATGATCTGGGACCTGGTGGCCGAGGAGGTCGACCTCGGTGACGGGGTCGACGGCTCGGAGCACGAGCACGTCGTCGTGCGGCGCGAGTTCCTGCGGCACCCCGGCGCGGTCGCGATCATCGTGCTCGACGACGACGAGCGCGTCCTGCTGCTGCGCCAGTACCGGCACCCGGTGCGCCGCGAGCTGTGGGAGCCGCCCGCGGGCCTGCTCGACCTGCCGGGGGAGGAGGCCGTCGTCGCGGCAGCCCGCGAGCTCGCCGAGGAGGCGGATCTCGTCGCGGCCCGGTGGGACGTGCTGGTCGACTTCTACACGAGTCCGGGCGGTAACGACGAGGCGCTGCGGGTGTTCTTGGCCCGCGGGCTGTCGGCGGTGCCCGACGCGGACCTGTTCGAGCGCGAGCACGAGGAGCGCGACATGCTCGCGCGCTGGGTCCCGCTCGACGAGGCCGTCACGCTCGCGCTGAGCGGCGCCCTGCACAACCCGTCCGCGGTCCTCGGCATCCTCGCCGCCGCCGCCGCCAAGGCCGCGGGTTGGTCCACCCTCCGCCCAGCCGACGCCCCCTGGCCCGAACGCAGCACCGGCACCCCCTGACCCTCTCCCCGACGTGTCTGCCGCAGCGCGCTCCCCGGAGCGCGCAACGGCTGACCGGTCAGGGGCGCAGGGCGCGGACGACGGCGCGCGCCCCGGGTCCGTCGTGGAGGCGGAAGAGGTGAGCGGTGAGCTCGGCGAGGGCCGTCAGCATCCCGTCTGGGTCGAGGGTGAGGTTCGCGACCGTGATGGGGTCGGCCTGCCTGCCGTTGCCGGCGAGCTCGGCCGTGGCGACCTCCAGCGCAGCCGCGTACTGCCAGGTCGTTCCCACTCGGGACCGTGCGTCCTGCTCGGGGAGCGCGGGATGCTCGGATTCGAAGATCATGGTGATCAGGTCGAGCAGCTCGTGCGGGCGGAGCGCCTCGGACAGGACCCCGGCGGCCCGCTCGCGGAGCCAGATGGCCGCCGTGGCGAGATCGGCGCCGACCAGCGCGGGCGCCACGATGGGCTCCCCGGCGAGCGCTTGGGTGAGCATCGCGTGCGCGATTGCCCGTGGTCTGTCGGTCATCGTCGAAAGGTAAGTCGCCCGACGCCGCCGCGTTCGGCAACCGGGTGAATTCCGACAATTCAACCCCCGGACGGCCTAGCGCCTACTGCCGGCCGGCGAACTCGGAGGCTTGCTGCGTCCTCAGACACTGGAGTGTGCGAGTTGGGGTGAACCTCCGAGTTCGACGACGGCCGTGGCGGGGTGCGGATCCGGCATTCGGGTGAACATTGGCGGCGTTCTGGGTGAAATCGGTGTGTTTCGGGCATTTGGGTCGTCGCTTTCAGGCACGGTGACAATCCACACGTGGCGAGCGATGATCCCTGGGGCGTGCTGGTCGCCCTTTTGGCCCCGGGGGGAGCAGAGGCGAAACCGACGCCCCCTAGCACCGGGGGAATCATGAGTTCAGCACCAAGGCCCAGGGCCCTTGGTCTTCGTTGGTTGGGAGCGATCGCCGCTGGCGTGACTGCGGTGGTCTCAGTGGGTATCTCCCCGGCGTTCGCCTCGAACTTCACAACCACTGCAGCGTTCACCGGGGGTAGCGGGACGGTGAACGTCGGCGGCGTGCTCTATGCCAAGAGTGGCGGCGCGCTCACGCTGACCGTGACAACGTCCGCTTCCGATACCCGGTGCGTAGACGTTGCGGGCGCCTTCACCGCCCGCCAGCAGTCCGCCACGGCGAAGTCGACATGGACCTTCCCCGTAACCGCGGGCGCGGGTGACGGCGCGCAGGCCGTGACCGCTGCGGCGTCACCGAACTTCAACGGGCAGGGTAGGTGCACCGGATCTTCCGGGTCGGCGCAAAGTTCGTACACGCTGGACAACACGGGCCCCGTCGTGAGCGCCGCGCTGACTCCGGCGCCGAACGCGGCCGGCTGGAACAAGACCGATACCGCCGTGGCGTGGACGGCGACCGACGCCGGCTCCGGCGTCGGGACTGGCCCGAATCCGGATTCCGTGACCGTGAACGCCAATGGCAGCGCTACCCCGACCTCGACCGCAAGCGACCGTCTCGGCAATGTCGGATCCGGTTCGGTGACCGTTCGGCTCGACAAGGCTGCCCCGAGCATCACCGGATCCCAGACCAAGAACGCAGACGGCACGACCACGGTCACCTTCACCTGCGCCGATGCCAACTCCGGGATCGTCACGTGCCTGGCAGACGGTTCGACCACGAACTCCAAGGTGGTCGGCCCCGCCGGCGCGACGGTCGTCGGCACCGCCACCGACGCAGCGGGGAACATCACGACGGCGTCGGTCACGGTCGCGGCCAGCGACACCACCGCGCCGGCCCTGTCCGGCGTCCCCACGACCTCGCCCAACGCCGCGGGCTGGTACTCGGGAGACGTCTCCGTCCACTGGACCGCAGCGGACCCCGAATCGGGCATCCCGGTCGCGCCGACCGACACCACGATCACCGCTGAGGGCTCCGCCCTGACCAGCTCCAAGACTGTCCTCAACGGCGTTGGCCTGAGCACGACGGCGACCAGCAGTCCTGCGGTCAACATCGACCGCACCGCGCCGACCACTGGCATCGGCGGAACCTCGAACAACTGGACGAACGGCGACGTCACCGTGTCCCTGTCTGGCAGCGACAATCTCTCCACTGTCGCGAAGACCGAGTACACGGTCGACGGAGGAGAGACGCAGAATGGCACCACGTTCACGCTCGCGACAGAGGGCGACCACACCGTCACCTTCCGAAGCACCGACAAGGCCGGCAACACCGAGGCCGTACAGACGGCGCACATCAAGATCGACAAGACGGCGCCGACCATCAGCCATGCCTTCACCCCGCTGACCTACACCGACGGTGCGTGGACGAACCAGGACGTCACTGTGACCTTCAGCTGCGCCGACCAGGGCGGTTCCGGCGTCGCCAGCTGCACGCCCCCGGTCACCACGAGCGCCGAGGGCAGCACCACGGTCACCGGCACCGCCTCCGACGGGGCCGGCAGCTCGGCCACGGACAGTGTGAGCGTGGCGATCGACAAGACCGACCCGACCATCGACGCCACCGCCGTCGGCACCAAGAACGGCGCCGGCTGGTACAAGGACGACGTCACCGTCACCTACGCCGCCAACGATGACCGGTCCGGACTGGTGAGCGTGTCCGCGAGCAAGGCGCTCGTCGAGGGCTCGAACCAGTCGGCCTCGGGCACCGCGACCGACGCTGCAGGCAACTCCAGCAGCGCCGGGGTCACCGGGATCAACGTCGACAAGACCGCCCCCGTGCTCACCGGCACGTTCCCGGACCGCTGGCACACCAACGACGTCACCGTCGGCTGGACCTGCACCGACGGTCTGTCCGGTCTGCTCGGCCAGCCGGCGGACGTCGTCGTCGCGGGCGAGGGCCGCGACCTGTCCGCGACCGCGAGCTGCACGGACGTCGCCGGCAACTCCACCACCACGACGGTGTCTGGCATCAAGATCGACCGCACGGCGCCGACCACGACGTCCCATCTTGCCGACCCGCTCGATAGCGGCTGGTACGGCAAGGCCGTTGACATCACGCTCGCCAGCAGCGACAACCTGTCCGACGTTGCCGCGACGTACTACAAGGTCGATGGCGGCGACCCGCAGCCATACACGGGCGCCTTCCCATTCGGCGCCGAGGGCGTGCACACGATCGCCTTCTGGAGCACCGACCATGCCGGGAATGTCGAAACTGCCGGCGCGCCGCTGACTCTCAAGATCGACAAGACCGCACCCAGGACCACGGTCATCAATCCGATTTCGCCGGTCACTGGTTGGTTCGTCGTCAGCGGGATTCCGGTCGCGTTCGACGCCGTCGACGCCGGCTCCGGCATCGCTGCGACCTACTACCGGATCGACGGAGGCGCGACGCAGACCTACGGTGGGCTGTTCACCGCGGACCTGTCGACAGGCCGCCACACGATCAGCTACTGGAGCGTGGACCTCGCTGACAACGCAGAGGCCCTCTTCTCCGTCGACGTCAACGTCGACACACTCGCCCCGACGATCACCGGCACCGCCACCCCGGCTGCCAACGACTTCGGTTGGAACAACACCGAGGTCAACGTGAAGTTCACCTGCGATGACGTCGGCTCCGGGCTGCAGACCGGTGTCGCGGGCTGCGCCGGGGACACCATCCTCACGAACGACGGTAAGGACTTGAAGGTTCACGGCGACGCGGTCGACGTAGCCGGCAACAAGAGCAGTACCGATGTCGGCACGATCAACATCGACCAGACCAAGCCGACCCTGAGCGGCGCTCCGACCGCGGACCCCAACGCCGGAGGCTGGTACAGGGGCGATGTCAACGTCGCCTGGACCGGTGTTGACGCGCTGTCGAACATCAACCCGGCGACGCAGCCCGCCAACAGCACGGTCTCGGGCGAGGGCCGCAACCTCGGTGCCGGTCCGGAGACCATTGCCGACAAGGCGGGAAATGTCAGCGACGGTGCATCTCTCGCGGGCATCAAGATCGACCGCACGGCGCCCGTGGTCACCGGCGTCCTCCCGGCGGGAAGCAACACGGCCGGTTGGTACAAGGGCGACGTCGTCGTCGGCTTCACCTGCGCCGACCCAACTCTGGCTGATGGTCTAGCCGGCTCCGGCGTGGCGGCCTGCCCCAGCGACGTCCTGCTCAAGGGTGACGGCGCGAACCAGACCGTCACCAGCGCCGCTGGGACGGACGTTGCCGGCAACGCCAGTGCGGGTAAGACCGTCACTGGGATCAACATCGACGGTCACGAGCCGCAGACCACAGCGGACAACCAGTGCACGGCGACCAACCTCTACTGCAAGGGCGGCACGGCGACGGTCGTCCTCAGCGCCACGGACGTCGGCCCGTCGGGCGTCAAGGAGATCCACTACTCCGTCAATGGCGGAGCCGAGCAGATCGCGACGGGCGCAAGCACGTCGCTCAGCATCCCGACCGACGGCACCGGCCACGCGACCTTCGACTACTTCGCGGTCGACAACGCCGGAAATGTCGAACCCACCAACAAGGGTGGCCTCGACTATGACAACATCGCGCCGACGGTGACGCACACCGTGAACCCGGCGGCCAACGCCGCTGACTGGAACAACAGCAACGTCACCGTCCATTTCAACGCCAAGGACACTGACCCGGGCTCGAGCGTAGACACCGCCTCGGTCACTCCGGACGTCACGGTCAGCTCTGAGACGACCACCAGTGGCTTCGCGGTCAACGGCTCGGCGAGCGATGTAGCCCGCAACACCGGGACCGACTCGGTGACCGTCAAGCTCGACAAGACGGCGCCACTTATCAACGGCGCGATCGTGCCGGGCACGACGCTCGTCAACGGTTGGTACACGGGCACGGTCAAGGTGCACTTCTCCTGCTCGGACGCCCTGTCCGGAGTGGGCGTGTGCCCCGACGACGTGACCGTCACCAGCAACGGCGCGAACCAGTCGGTCACCCGGAGCGCGATGGACATCGCCGGCAACAGCGCGAGCGCCACCGTGGCGGGCATCGCGATCGACAACGAGAACCCGACCGTCACCTCGGTCAACGTCGCCAACGGGTCCTACACCCTCGGCGCCACGCCGACCGCGACCTGCACGGCGACGGACAGCTTCTCCGGCATTGAGAGCTGCAAGGTCATCGTCACCGGCGGTACGACCAACGGGGTCGGTACGTTCGCCTACTCCGCGACCGCGACCGACAAGGCCGGCAACACGAGCGCCCCGACGACGGGCACCTACGCGGTGACCTACCGGTTCGACGGGTTCCTCCAGCCGATCAACGACACCGCGCACCAGGTCGGTCTGTCGACCAGCGTCTTCAAGGCCGGCAGCACCGTTCCAGCGAAGTTCCAGCTGAGGAACGCGGCCGGCGCGGTCGTCCAGGCAACAACTGCCCCGGTCTGGCTGACACCGGTCAGGGGCAGCACGATGAGCGCCCCGGTGGATGAGTCGGTCTACACGCCGTCGGCCGACATCGGCAGCGTGTTCAAGTACGACGCCACTGCTCAGCAGTACAGCTACAACTGGAAGACCGGCTCCGGTGGCAACTACTGGCGCATCGGAGTCCGGCTCGACGACGGGCAGACCTACTACGTCAACATCGGTCTGCGCTAAGCAATCCGCGAGGCACACGTGGGGGCCGGCTCATCGGAGTCGGCCCCCGCGTGTGTGCCGACACGCACCCGGGTCGCGCCTATTTGTTCCGACTAGTCGTGTTCGTCCCGACACGAGCCCCCCGAGAACGGACCTTTGTAGCGGGTGAAATCGCACTGGCTCGCCGTGCTCGGTGACTGAGTGAGTCTGCGTCGCAGGGGGATCGTTCATGACCACGATCAGCAGCCGTTGGGCCGTCGCGGGGATCGCGACGATCGCGATTTGGGGCCTGTCCAGGCTCGCGTTGGCGCGGGTCGATGCCCTGCCACCGTTCGACCTCTGGGGTGTGCCAGGTCGTCAGCCCGACACGAGCCGGCTGAGGTTCGTGCCGACCCTGGTCAAGGATCCGGGCCGCTGAGCTCGCCTCCCCAAGAACCGCGGGACCGTGGCCGCCGCCCTCACCGGCTCGTCGCGTTGCGGTACTGCGCGTTGGCGATCGGGACGAAGATGACCAGAATCGCCGCCGCCCACAGCAGCGTGTACGCCGCCGGGTGCACCAGCGGCCACGCGGTCGGCAGCGGCGTCCCGTCGGGGATGTTGCCGAACAGGACCCGCGCGGCCTGGGTCACCGCGGAGACCGGGTTCCACTCGGCGAACCGTTGGAGCACCGTCGGCAGGCTCTCCAGCGGCACGAACGTGTTCGCTACGAACGTGAGCGGGAAGATGATGATGAACGACGCGTTGTTCACCACCTCCGGGCTCGGCACGATCATGCCGACCCACGCCATGATCCAGGACACCGCGTAGGCGAACACCAGCAGCAGCCCGAACCCGGCGAGCGCCTCGAGGAGCGAACCCCGGATCCGCCAGCCGACGAGCAGCCCGGTGAGCGACATCACGATCAGCACGATGACGTTGTTGATCACGTCGGACATCGTCCGGCCGGTCAGCACGGCCGACGGGGCCATCGGCAGCGACCGGAACCGGTCGATGATGCCCTTCTTGATGTCCTCCGCCAGGGCGGCCCCGGTGATCGTCGCGCCGAACACCACGGTCTGGGCGAAGATGCCCGCGATCAGGAACTCCTTGTAGTTCGCGCCGGTGCCGCTGCCCTCGATCTTGATCGCGCCGCCGAACACGTACGCGAACAGCAGCACGAACATGATCGGGGACAGCGTGGTGAAGACGAGCAGGTCCGGGACGCGCTTGATCTTGATGACGTTGCGCTTGGCGACGACGGCGGCGTCGGTGATCGCGTAGGGGAGTCTCATCGGGCTGCCTCCTTCCGGGTCTTGCGAGTCGCGTTCGCTTTTTCTACGGTCTCGGCCACCCCGGTGTCGTGGCCGGTGAGGATCAGGAACGCGTCGTCGAGCGTGGGCCGGCGCAGGCCGACGTCGTCCACCGTGAGGCCGACGCCGTCCAGCCGGCGCAACGCCTCGGTGAGCACCGCAGCCCCGCCGGAGACGGGAATCAGCAGCTGGCGCCGCGAGGCGTCCAGCGTGGCTTGCCCGATCCCGAGCGGTTCGAGCAGGTCGCGCGCCTCGGCGAGCCGGGCGCCGTCGGCGACGGTGATGTCCAGGCGTTCCCCGCCGACCTCGCTCTTGAGCTCGTCGGACGTGCCCTGCGCGATGATCCGGCCGTGGTCGATCACGACGATCTCGTCGGCGAGCAGGTCCGCCTCCTCGAGGTACTGCGTCGTGAGCAGCAGCGTCGTGCCGCGCGAGACGAGGGTCTGGATGATCTCCCACATGTCCAGCCGCCCGCGCGGGTCCAGGCCCGTGGTCGGCTCGTCCAGGAAGAGCACCGGCGGGTCCGCGACGAGCGCGCCGGCGAGGTCCAGCCGGCGCCGCATGCCCCCGGAGTAGGTGCGGGCGGTGCGGTCCGCGGCGTCGTCCAGGCGGAACTGGGCGAGCAGCTCGCGCGCCCGCTCGCGGCTTTTCTTGCGGCCGAGGTGGTAGAGCCGCCCGATCATGTCCAGGTTCTCGTAGCCGGTGAGGTACTCGTCGACCGCGGCGTACTGCCCGGACAGCCCGATCTTGCGGCGCACGCCCCTCGGGTCGGCCAGCACGTCGATGCCCGCGACCTGCGCGCTGCCGGAGTCCGGCTTGAGCAGCGTCGACAGGATCCGCACGATCGTCGTCTTGCCGGCCCCGTTGGGTCCGAGCAGGCCGAGCACGGTGCCGACCGGCACCGAGATGTCGACGCCGTCCAGCGCCTTGACGTCCCCGTAGTGCTTGACCAGTCCCTGTGCACCGATTGCTGGGTTCATTGCAAAAGGCTAGGACCTGCCACCGACATCGCGCGAGGGTTTTGGGAGCGCTCCCGAGTCGAAGGGCGTTTCCGCGGGAACGTCCGTCAGCGCCGGCGCAGCGTCAGCAGCGTCCAGGTCGTGGCGGTGGTGAGCAGCCCCGCGCCGAGCATGTGCAGCCCGACGAGCAGCTCGGGCAGCCCGGTGAAGTACTGCACGTACCCGATCACGCCCTGCAGGAGGGTGATCCACACCAGCACGAACGCCGCGCGGCGGGCTCGCTTGGGCGCGGCCCCGCGGACCAGTCGCACGACGAGCGTCACCAGCAGGGCGGTGAAGATCCAGACCGCCGCGGCGTGCGTCTTCGCGATCACCACCGGGTCGCCGGCGAACCGGTAGGCCACGGTGGCGTCGCCCCCGTGCGGTCCGGAGCCCGTCACGACCACGCCGAGGGCGAGCACGACGGCGGCTACGACCGCCAGCGCCCGCGAGAGCTGCACGGTCCGGGCCGGCACCAGGTACTCCGGGCGCCCGTCGGCCTCGTCGTGCCGGAAGACCAGCGCGGCCGACACCGCCACGAGCGCCATCGAGAGCAGCAGGTGCACCCCGACGATGGCGGGGTTCAGGTGCAGCAGCACGCTCGCGCCCCCGATGAGCGCCTGCAGCAGCACCCCGATCAGCGGCACCAGCCCGAGCACCCGGAAGCTCGTGGACCGGCCCCGGTTGCTGAACACCAGCAGCGCGACGGCGATCGCGATGATGCCGAGCACCCCGGTCAGGGTCCGGTTGCCGAACTCGATGAACGGGTGGATCGACGACGCCCCGTGCAGCACCGGGGTGAACGATCCCGGCTCGCACTGCGGCCAGGACGAGCAGCCGAGGCCCGACCCGGTCAGGCGCACCGCGCCGCCCGTGACGATCAGCCCGATCTGGGCGACGAGGTTGGCGACCAGCACCGGCCTGGTCCATCGGGCGAACCGGGCGAACGGGCCGGAAGTGGGGCTGGGGGTCTGGCTGGTGGTCTGGCTGGAGGGCACAAGTACACGGTATCGGCCGAACGGGTGACGGCTGAACCGTCGTCCTGGGGCGCTCGGACTGACGTTCCGCACTTCTCGTAGTCGATATGGCCCCCCACTTCAGGGGGCGTCGATCGAGCTGTAGATGCTGGTTGGGATGTGAAGAAGGTCGAGGACTTGCTCTTGCAGCGGGGAGAGTTGGGGCTCGAAGGTCTGCACGGTGGTGTCGTCGGCGTTGTTGATGAGCTGGTGGCGTTGGACGTCGTGGAAGATCTCCAGGATGCGCGGGGCACTGGGGGCGGGGCAGTTGCGTAGTTCGGGGTAGAGCGGGATCCCGACCAGACCTTGAGTGCTCATGGAGGTCCGGATCTCGCGTTCGATGAGCGCTTCGGTGAGCATGGCGAGGAAGTGGCAGAGCAGCAGTGCTTCGATGCGGTGCGGGGTTTCGAGGTAGACCGGTGCGACTTCCTGCGGTCCTTTGAGCAGGTGGTTCCGGCGTTCGAGGTTCGGTTGGTAGTGGTAGGCGGCGAGGACTTCGGCGCCGGTCATCACGGTGTCGTTGGTGATGAGCGGGAAGCAGCCGTCGGTGACCGCGTCGTAGCTGACCTTGTCGGCATCGATCGCGGCGGTGATGGTGAAGACCTTCTTCTCGATGCGTCGGTAGCGGGTCGCGCTGCCGGGGCGGCCACGGTTCTCCTGGCGGTGGTCGACCTCGGTCGTCTCGGTGATGGTGAAGCCGACCCAGCGGGTGGCGCCGGCCGCTGCGAGGGCGGTGGTGGCGGTTTGTTCGGCGGCAACCCGGGTCTTCAGGCGTGTCTTGGGGCTGACAAGGCGGGCCGCGACGGCGTCGATCGCGGCGAGCCCTGCCTCAATTCGAGCGGCGCGAGCTGATGCGTCGCGGGCCGCTTTGCTGCTGGAGTGCACCCAGATCACCCGGTAGCCATCGGCTGAGGGAGCTGGGGCCCCGAACGTGCGCCAGATGCGGTCGGGGTCATCAGCTCGCGGTCCGGGTGTACGCCGGGCTTCGGTCCAGGTTGGGGCGTGGGTCTGGGCCCAGTCTCGGAACCAGGTGTCCTCCCGCCGGCCGTGCGGCACGATCGCGGGCGAAACGCCCGCCGTGGGCGTGGATGTGACCCATCGCCTGCTTTGAGCACAGTTTGCTGTCCGCGACGTAGAGAAAGTCCGGGTGGCCGACCAGGGCGTGGAGCTCGTCCCAGGTCGGGACGTGCGTGACGTCGTCGGGGGTGTTGCCGTCCGCGACCCGGTAGGCGATCGGCACCGCACCGTCGGCGGAGATCGTGAGGATGAACAGCAGCTGCTTGAGGTCGGGACGATAGTCCTTGTTGTGGCCTTGGCGGATCGCCGGGGTTGGTTTCCCGCCCCGGGTCCGCCCGTCAGCGTCGGGGTAGTTGCCGGTCACGGTGACGGTGGTCGAGTCGTTGTGCAGCTGGGAAGTCTCGATGTTGAACTCGCGGATCACCCCCAGGACCGTGGAGGTGATCAGGCTCGCCCGATCGCAGTCGAACAGTCGGTCCAACGTCCGCCCGACCCGGTCGTCGTTGAGCAGCTCCACGTCGCCGGGTATGAGCCCGAGGACCGCCGGGTCATACGGGGCTGCCCACTCCCCGAGGGCATAGACCGGGCGGTGGCCGGTCACGATATTGCGGACCACTACCGCGATCACCGCCGCTGGCGCCAACCGCAGCCGGGCGTCGTCGGTGGGCAGGTAGCTCGCCAGACGCTCAGTCAGGCGCATCCGGTCGAACAAGAAGTTCACGATCGGTAGGCAGCCCAGCCGCTGGCTGCGCAAGGTCAACGGCTCTGATGGCGTCAACACGGTCCTCCTTGACGGGTCCCTCGATATCGGTCAGCATAACTACTGACCGATACTTGATCGGGGACGTCGGAGCAGAATCGAGGTGTGTCGTGCCGGATCGCCTCGAACGCTATGAGCTCACCTACCGTGCGCTCGCCGCGGAACTGGCCACTGAACTCGCGACCGTCGGGTTCATCAGCCAGGGCAGCGTCGTGAGCCGATACACCTCCTGCGGGAAGTCCGGCTGCCGCTGCCAGGGCGACCCACCGCAACGCCACGGGCCTTACTACCAATGGAGCAGGGCCGTCGCGGGCAAGACCGTGAGCCGCCGACTCACCGGCGCCGAGGCCGAGCTCTACCGGGGCTGGATCGCCAACCGCCGCCGGATCGAACAACTCATCGCCCAGATGGAGCAGATCTCAACAACCGCAGGCGAACTACTCCTACGTCAGGCCGCCCCCGAGAGACCAGCCCGACCAGCGAAGTCCTGACCCCACAGAAGTGGGGGGCCAAAACGCCATCGAGAAGTGCGGAACGTCAGCTCGGAGGGGCTCTCTACGATCAAAACGGACTCTTCACCCGCTCTGTTTGGGGTCTTCACCTCTTTTTAACCCCCGGCAAACCCGGACATACCGCCAAGATCAACCCGTGACCACAGCCCGAAGAATTTCGGGCCGCTAGCAAAGTTCCAGGAGAACGCGGGGGACCTCCCGGCCAGGGAGCTTTTCAGCGAAACAGCGGCACTAATGACCTCCTCGAAGGTGAGTTTGACATGCGCACTCTTTCCAAGAAGACCTCGGCCGTTGTTGCTTCCGCCGCGCTGCTCGGCCTCGTCGGCTCCGGGGTTGCTTACGCGTACTGGACGACCAGCGGTTTGGGTGCGGGGACCGCGTCGACCTCCGCTGGCGCAGCCGACCTGTCCGTGACCCAGGACGCCACGCCGGTCCTCACCGCCCTCTACCCCGGTGCGACCTCCCAGACGGTGCACGGCACCGTCACGAACAACGCCGCGAACTCCGCCAGCGTCGCCACCATCACAGGCTACGTCACCGTCGTGAAGGCAGTCGGAGCGCCCGGCGGCACGTGTGACGAGACCGACTACGTCCTTGGTGGTTCCAGCACAGCTACCGCGCTCGCTCCTGTCGCCGCGACGAGTTTTGCGGCCGGTGAAATCGCTGCCGGAGGCTCCAAGGCGTTCACGTACTCGCTCGCGTTCAACAACAAGGCGCTGACGAACCAGGACGCGTGCAAGGGCGCGGTAGTGACGATCAACTACAACGCCAGCTAGTCCTCAGGCTGGGGCGGGCTCCTTACGGAGCC
>NZ_DATCNW010000072.1:0-4953 GCF_036565025.1 Pengzhenrongella sp. | reverse complement strand
CCCCGCCGGGTCCGCCGGGTCCGGCCGTGGCATCCGGCGCGCGCACCGACGCCTGCGGCTCGGTCGCGCGCAACGAGAGGAACAGGTAGCCGCCCACGACGAGGGCGATGATCGGGACGATCAGGCCCGCGGACGGGCTGACCGACGTCGCCAGCACGGTCGCGAGCACCGGACCGACGACGAAGACGACCTCATCGAGCGCGGACTCCAGCGAGTACGCGGTGTGCAGCTGGCGCGGATCGGACAGCACGAACGACCACCGGGTGCGCACGAGCGAGCCGAACGAGCCCCCCGGTGCGCCCGCGACGACCGCGGTGACGTAGAGCCAGGCGGTGTCGGCGCCCAGGGTGGCGACCACGATCAGCGAGATGAGCCCGACCAGCGCGACGGCCGTGGCGGGGCGCATGATCCGGGCCTGGCCGTACCGGTCCACGAAGCGCGCGAGCTGGGGGCCGCAGAGCGCGCTCGCGATCACGTACGCGGCGGAGACCCTGCCGGCGAGGGAGTACGAGTCGTACATCGCCGAGAGCATCAGCACGATGCCGATCCCCACCATCGAGATCGGCAGCCGAGCGAGCACCCCGGTCAGTGAGAAGGCCAGCGCACCCGGCTTCGTCAGGATGTCGCGATAAGGCCTCAGCACCCGGTCATCCTCTCACCCGCCCACGCGCCGCCCAGAGCCCGATCCCGCGAGCAATCCCCCCCCAAAACCCGCAACGTCCGAGCGTTGACGTCCTATAGGACGTCAACGCTCGGACGTTGCGGAGGGGGACTTGGCTCTCGTGCGGGGGGTGGCCCCAGGATGCGGGGTCAGCTCAGGGCGTCCGAGACGACGGCGCGGGCCTCCGTCTGGACGACCGCGAGGTGCTCGGCGGAGATGAACGACTCGGCGTAGATCTTGTACACGTTCTCCGTGCCCGACGGGCGCGCGGCGAACCAGGCGTTCTCGGTGGTCACCTTCAGGCCGCCGATCGAGGCACCGTTGCCCGGCGCCGTCGTGAGCTTCGCGGTGATCTCCTCACCGGCGAGCGACGTCGAGCGCACCTGCTCGGGCTTGAGCTTGGCGAGGGTCGACTTCTCCTCGAGGGTCGCCGGCGCGTCGACCCGCGCGTACCAGGACTCCCCGAACTTGCCGACGAGCTCGGCGTGCAGCTGGGACGGCGAGCGGCCCGTCGTCGCCTGGATCTCGGCGGCGAGCAGCGCGAGCAGGATCCCGTCCTTGTCGGTCGTCCAGACGCTGCCGTCCATGCGCAGGAACGAGGCCCCGGCCGACTCCTCGCCACCGAAGCCCACCGAGCCGTCGAGCAGCCCGGGCACGAACCACTTGAACCCCACCGGCACCTCGAGCAGCGTGCGGCCGAGCGACGCCGCGACCCGGTCGATGAGCGCCGAGGAGACCAGCGTCTTGCCGATCGCAGCGTCCGGCTTCCAGCTCGGCCGCGCCCCGGAGTTCAGGTACTGGATCGCGACCGCAAGGTAATGGTTCGGGTTCATCAGGCCCGCGTCGGGGGTGACGATGCCGTGCCGGTCGGAGTCGGCGTCATTGCCCGTGGCGAGGTCGTACGGCGCCGGCCCGCCGACGCCGTCGCCCGCCATCGTGCGCACCACGGACGCCATGACCGACGGCGAGGAGCAGTCCATCCGGATCTTGCCGTCCCAGTCCAGCGTCATGAACGACCAGCGCGGGTCGACCGTCGGGTTGACCACGGTGAGGTCGATCCCGTGCCGTTCGGCGATCGCGCCCCAGTACTCCACCGACGCGCCGCCGAGCGGGTCCGCGCCGATGCGCACGCCCGCGTTGCGGATGGCCGCCATGTCGAGCACCGACGGCAGGTCGTCCACGTAGGCGGCGAGGAAGTCGTGGCGCCGGGTCGTGTCGGCCGCCAGCGCCGTCTCGACGCTCACGCGCCGCACCTGCCCGACGCCCGAGCGCAGGATCTCGTTCGCGCGCGACGCGATCCACCCCGTCGCGTCGGAGTCCGCGGGCCCGCCGTGCGGCGGGTTGTACTTGAACCCGCCGTCACGCGGCGGGTTGTGCGACGGCGTCACGACGATGCCGTCCGCGAGCCCGGGGCCGTGCGTGCGGACGCCCTGGGAGGTCGCCGCGCCGTTGTGCAGCAGGATCGCGTGCGAGACGGCCGGGGTCGGGGTCCAGGAGTCGCGGGCGTCGATGTGCACCTCGACACCGGCCGCACCGAGCACCTCGAGCGCCGTCTGCCAGGCGGGCAGCGACAGGGCGTGGGTGTCGCGGCCGATGAACAGCGGCCCGTCGGTGCCCTGCGAACGCCGGTACTCGATGATCGCCGCGGTGATCGCGATGATGTGCGGCTCGTTGAACGCGCCGTCCAGGCTCGAGCCCCGGTGCCCGGAGGTGCCGAAGACGACCTGCTGGGCGACGTCGTCCAGGTCGGGTCTGCGGTCGTAGTAGGCGCCGGTCACGGCGTCCGGGTCGATGAGGTCGGTGGTTTGGGCGAGTGTTCCGGCGCGCGGGTCCATATGGCTGATGCTCTCACTCCGAACCATGGTCGGCACGGGAACCCCGCGTACGCTTGCTCGATGGCCTTCTCGAAGATTCCCGCTGTCATCGTCGCAGACCTCGACCCGTCCGCGCCGGTGCCGCCGGGCACGACCGTGCTCGACGTGCGCGAGCAGCACGAGTGGGACGAGGGCCACGTCCCCGGCGCCGTGCACCTCCCGCTCGGGGACCTGCCCCTGCGGGCGTCCGAGCTGCCGAAGAACGTCCGGATCCTGGTCGTGTGCCACTCGGGCTCCCGGTCCGCGCGCGCCACCGCGTGGCTCAACGAGGCAGGGTTCGAGGCGGTCAACCTCGACGGTGGGATGGTCGACTGGTCGCGGGCAGGCCTGCCCGTCGCCTGAGGCCCCGTACGCTGGCGGGCATGGCCAAACACCCCTCCGCCCCGTACGTGCTGCGCCCGTTCGAGGGGCTGATTGGTGAGCCCGACTGGGTCGCGCTGCGCGAGATCGTCCCGGCGGCGACCGTCGCGGTGCGCACCACGGCCGCGTACGGCTCGCGCGACGTCGTGATCACCACCGTGCTGCCGATGGCGTGGCCCGCGCTGCACCGGGCCGACGGCGTCGTGCTCGTCGCCCTGCAGACCAGCTCCAACTTCGGCGACCCGAGCCGGGACGTCGCCGCGGTCCTGCTCGAGGCGCTCGAGCTCGAGCCCGGCAACCCGGTGACCGCGACGGCGGCGCCAGGGCCGGGACCGCGGCTCCAGGACGTGCTCGACCAGAGCGTCCCGTTCGACGTCGTCGTGCACGAGGGCTTCGACTACTGGCTCGCGCCCGACGCCGACGTGACGCCCGAGGTGCGCGACTCCCTCGAGGCGGCCAACGAGAGCATCATCGCGACCCGCAAGCTGACCTCCGTCGACGCGGCGTACTGGTGCCGGATGCGCGACCGCGAGTACCTGCGCTGGGCGATGCCGCACGACGAGCAGCTGCTCGTCGACGCGCTGGCCCGCCTGCACGCGGCGCGCGAGTCCGGGATCGGGGAGTCCAAGCTCGTGGGGTACTTCCGCTCGACCGGGATCGTGGTCCCCGTGTGGGAGCTCGCGACCGGCTCCGAGGCCGACGACGTGGAGGGGCCGGCGCTCGATTTCGAGGCCCGGCTCACGAAGGCGCTCGCGGACCCGACGCCGCTGGACGCGAACGCCCGCCGGGCGCGCGCGGGGCTCGTCGCCCGCCAGGTCACCCTGCGCTGACCGTGAGCCAATCCGGATCGATGCGGTCCCGCGGCGTCGTATCGCGCGCCTTCGTGCCCGCCGCCGCGGGAGTTCGCGCCTGGTGGGGCGCGCCGAAATGGCTCTCGTCGCGCACGTGGTTAGGGTGGAACGCGTGACTGGGGAGACGGGCGGAACGGGCGAAGCGAACGCGGTGGACTACCGGACCGCCGAGCAGGCTCCGATCGGCGCCGCACCCACGAACCCGACCGGCAAGGCCAAGAGCAAGGGCACCCGGATGATCCGGAGCGCGGCCGCTCGCGGCGTGAGCCGGACCCGCCAGCGGGTCGCGGTGATCATCCCGGCCAAGGACGAGTCCCGGCGCATCGCCGCGACGGTCCGCTCGGCGCGCGCGATCCCCGGCGTGGACCTCGTGCTGGTGGTTGACGACGGCAGCATCGACAACACCCAGCATGTCGCGCGTGACGCGGGCGCCGTCGTGGTGCGGCACTCGCACAACCGCGGCAAGGCGGCCGCGATGGAGACCGGCGCCGCGATCGTCGCGATGCGCGACACGGACGACCGGCCGCCGCGGCTGCTGCTGTTCATCGACGGCGACCTGGGCGACACCGCGGTGAACACCGCGCCGCTCGTGCCGCCGGTCGTCGAGCGGGCCGCCGACGTGTCGATCGCGCTGCTCCCGCCGCAGCCCGGGGCCGGCGGCCGCGGGATCGTCGTCGGCGCTGCGCGCCGCGCGATCGCGTCTCTCACCGGCTGGACGCCGACTCAGCCGCTGTCCGGAATGCGCTGCCTGACCCGGGAGGCGTTCGAGGCCGCGACCCCGCTCGCGCACGGCTGGGGCGTCGAGACGGGCATGACGATCGACCTGCTCCGGCAGGGATTCGTCGCCGTCGAGGTGCCGTGCGACCTGAAGCACCGGCCCTCGGGACAGGACCTGCGCGGCCAGCTGCACCGCGCCGCGCAGTACCGCGACGTGATGATCGCCGTGACCAACCGCCGCATCAAGGGCGCCGCAGGCGCCTTCCGCGCGACGGTCGCCCCGCCGGCACCCCCGCGCACCCACCGCTAGCCGTACCCCCGGACCCGCAACGTCCGAGCGTTGACGTCCTCTAGGTGGCTGGTGTCGAGCGGGTGTTCCTGGGCGGGATTTGGCTCGGCGGGGTTGATGAGGGGTTCGTCGGGGCGGTGAGCGGGTTTCGCTCTTGGTCGCCCGGTGGCGCGGTTCGGGCCCGGTGAGGAGCCCCTGGGC
>NZ_DATCNW010000071.1:0-6243 GCF_036565025.1 Pengzhenrongella sp. | reverse complement strand
GGCCACGCGCGGGCCGGCGACGCGCGGGTCGCGATCGTGACCGGGGCCGCCCGTGGCATCGGTGCCGCAGTCGTGGACGGCCTGGCCGGTGCGGGTTGGACAGTCGTGGCGGTCGACCGGTGCGCTGACGTGCAGGGCCTGGACTACCCGATGTCGCGTCCCGCCGACCTTGAGGCCGTCGCAGCCCGGTGGCCCGGTCAGGTCCAGGCGGTGGTCGCCGACGTCCGGGACGCCGAAGTGCTCGCGAAGGTCGTATCGCAGACGGAGCGGGACCATGGTGGCCTGGACGCAGCGGTCGCATCCGCCGCGGTGATCGCCGGAGGCAAGGCCCTCTGGAACGAGGCACCGCTCTCTCTGGAGACGATGTGGGACATCAACGTTCGAGGGACCTGGCACCTGGCCGCTGCCGCGGTGCCGGCGCTGCTGCGACGATCCGAGCCGCGATCGGGCAGGTTCGTCGCGGTCGCCTCGGCCGCAGGGCACCGCGGGCTGTGGCATCTGGCCGCCTACAACACAGCCAAGCATGCCGTCGTCGGGCTTGTCCTCGGGTTGGCCGCTGACCTGCGCGGCACCGGGGTGACCGCGACGGCTGTGTCCCCGGGATCGACCCGCACCCCGATGCTCGAGGCGACAGCAGCGCTCTACGGCCTGGAAGGCCCCGAGGAGCTGTCGGCACACCAGCTGGTCGAGCGGCTTCTCGAACCGGGCGAGGTGGCAGCCGCGATCTGTTGGCTGTGCTCCGAACAGTCCTCGGCGATGACCGGATCAGTGCTGCACGCCGATGGTGGTCTCACGACGTGAGCGGCACAGGTCCGGTGTCGGACCGACTGCCCATGGGCATACGGGTTCGGCTGACTCCCAGCACAGCCCGCAGCGACCGCGGACGCACGCTGTATGGCGGGACTCCGGCGCGCGTGATGTACCTGCTTCCCTACGCCGCCGCGCTGCTCGCGCACTCGGACGAGGTCGAGGTCGTCGACCGCAGCACCGGTGACCTCGCACGCCTGCTCGTCGACGGCGGTCTCGCCGTTCCGGTGTTCTCGCCGACGCTGCCCGGCGTCCCCGGGCTGGCAGACGTCACGGTGGTCATCCCGGTGAAGGACCGCGCCCAGCCCCTGACCCGGCTGCTCGCCGCGCTCCCCCCCGAGCTGCACGTGCTGGTCGTGGACGACGGCTCGTCCGACAGCGGCCCCGGTGACACGGCCCGCTCGGCCGGAGCGACCGTGCTGCGCCACGAGGTGTGTCGCGGGCCTGCGGCTGCACGGAACACCGGACTGTCAGCAGTGACAACGCCGTTCGTCGCGTTCCTCGACTCAGACGTCGTACCGCGAAGTGGTTGGCTGAAGGCGCTGCTGGTGCATTTCGCAGACCCCGCAGTCGGGCTCGTGGCGCCACGGATCGTCGCCCTGGACGACGTGTCCCCAGCGGGCACCTCGGCACGGTGGCTCACGGCATACGAGAAGGCACGCTCCTCCCTCGACCTCGGTCCGACGCCGGCCCTCGTGGTCCCGCGGGGACCGGTGTCCTACGTGCCGAGTGCCTGTCTGGTCGGGCGGGTCGCGGCGATCGGGGGAGGTTTCGACGAGGACCTGAACGTCGCCGAGGACGTGGACCTGGTCTGGCGATGTGTGGCAGCCGGGTGGCGGGTGCGGTACGAGCCGGCCAGCGAGGTGGCGCACGAGCACCGGGTGAACACCGGGCAGTGGCTCAGCCGGAAGGCGTTCTATGGCACCGGAGCGGCACTGCTGGCCGAGCGCCATCCGGGGGCGCTGGCCCCGGCCGTGATGGCGCCATGGACCGCCGTGGCCGTGGTCGCCGTCCTCTGCCAGCGTCGGTGGTCCCTGCCAGTGGTGGCAGCTGCCAGCGGCACGGCTGTGTGGCGGATCTCGCGGCGGCTCCACCGCAGCGAGCACCCCGTCCGGGGAGCGGCGCGTCTGGTGCCCTACGGGCTGGTGAGCGCGTCGTGGCAGACCGCAGGACTGCTCAACCGGCACTGGTGGCCGGCGGCTCTGGTCGGCGCCGTCTTCTCGCGCAGGGTCCGGCGCGCCGTCGTCGCGGCGGCGCTTCTCGAGGGGCTGGCCGACTGGCGGCGCGTGCGCGCCGAACAGCCGCTGCTGCCCTACATCGCCGCGCATCGGCTCGACGACCTGGCCTATGGGGCCGGCCTGTGGGCGGGCGCAGCCAGGGCGCGGACGCTGGCTCCGCTGCTGCCCGACCTCGGCGTGGGGCGGCCGTCCAGACGCACCCAGGGTTCGGTCGCGGCCTCGGCTTCGGGGGCGGCTTCGCGTGCGGCTTCGGGGGCGGCTTCCGGTTCGGCTCCCGCTGCCAACACAGGGCAGGTATAGGTGCGGGCCTATCCATCCGGGTGGGACGGCCCCGCCTTGTAGTCGGGAGGCCCCCGCCTTGTGGTCAAACCTGGACCGCAAGCCTTGACCACGTCCACGGATGCCGACGACGCTTCAATCGAACCCCCGTTCCATCAGCCACTGGCTGTCGCCCCCCGACGCGGACCGCGTCATACCGGGCCGTCCATCACTGCCAAGAGCACGAACACTTCACCTCGAGGAGAGCGTCACCGTGACCGATGACCAGCAAACCCAAGTGAGAACCCGCAGCACGCCCAAGCTGCCCGATCCGACTGTCGCCGAGGCCGCTGCCGTTGCGGCGCCTGTGGGCAACCCCGCGCTGATCGGCGTGCCGACGTTCCTGGCGGGCTCGATCGCGCTCGGGCTGGTCCTCGTCGGTTTTGTGCCGGCAACCGCCGGAGGTGCGTCCATCCCGATCATCATGACCGCGACCGGCATCGGCCAGCTGCTGGCAGCGAGCTGGGCGGCCAGGCTGGCGCAGAACGCGGTGGCGAGCATCTTCGGCATCTTCACCGGCTTCTGGCTTAGCTACGCCGCACTGGTGCTGGGGCTGACCCACAACTGGTTCGGCATCCTGCCGGCCGACGCGCAGAAGACACAGGAGCTGTTCCTGCTCACCTGGCTGATCCTGATCGTGCTGCTCACGCTGGCTTCGCTCAGGCTCCCGCTGGCCTTCACGGTGCTGTTCGTCCTGATCGACCTCGCCCTGCTTTTCGTCTACCTCGGTACGGCGCAGCCCAGCGCGAGCCTCGCCAAGGTCGGCGGGTACTTCGTGTTCTCCTTCGTCGCGGTCGGTGCGTACCTGTTCGTCGACGCGATGAGCCAGGCGACCGGTGGCAAGGCGCTCCCGCTCGGCACCCCGGTCATCCGCTGACCGGACCCAGGCTGCTCAGCTGATCTCCATCGCCCTCGAACTGCCGCTCACCTCAGGGTGGGCGGCAGTTCTGCGTGTCTGCGGTCGTCGTGCGGGCGACTCGGTCCCCGTCAGGCCGTGGAGCGCGAGCATCGTGTCGGTCGTCCGTGACCACGGGAACGTCTCCGCCCGCGCCCGTGCTGCGTGGCGCCGCCTCGCCTCAGGCACCGCGAGCAGTGCCGCAACGGCGGCGGCAAGCGCGGGAGCCTCTGGTCTCGCGCTGCGACCGGCGTCCCCCTCCACGAGCTCGGCCACCGCGGACGTGCTCGCCGCCACGACCGGCGTGCCGCAGGCCAGGGCCTCCAGGGCCGCGAGCCCGAACGTCTCCACCGGGCCGGGGGCCAGGACGACGTCCGCAGCGCCGAGCAGTGACGCGATGGAGGCGCGGTCCGCCAGGTGCCCGACCAGCTCCACCGGCAGTCCTTGGGCCCGACGCCGCATCGAGGCGGCGAGCGGACCGGACCCAGCCACAACCAGCCGGGCCCGGAAGCCGCCCGCGAGCATCACCCGGAGCGCCTCCACAGCGAGGTCTGGCCGCTTCTCCCGGGACAGCCGGCTGCACAGCACCAGCACAGGGATGTCATTGGTCGGGCGTGAGCCGGGCTGGAACTGGTCCAGGTCGACGCCCAGGGGCACGTGGTCGGTGGGCACGCCGATGCGGGCGAACTCCTGGGCTGCGAACCGCGTCGTGGTCACGATGCGGTCGAAGCGCTCTGCCGTTGTCGCGTTGTGCCGGTCCGCGGCGACCTGCGCCCCGCGGGCGCCCAGCGGCAGGAAGGCGCGCAGGACGCCGTCCAGCCTCTCGTGGGCGATCACTGTCGACGGCACCCCGGCGGCGCTGGCCCACCGGCCGAGCCCGCGCAGCGTCAGACGGTCGGACACCTCGAGCCGGTCGGGTGCCAGCGCATCCAGGATGGCGCGCACCCGGCCCAGGTCCGCCAGGACGGAGTAGCCGCCGGACCCGGGAACCCTGGGCCCTCGCAGGGTGATGCGCCGGCCCCAGGGCAGATCCTCGTCGCTCGCTCGCGGACCCGGGACCACGAGGACGAACTCGTGGCCAGCCGCCCGATATCCCTGCCCGAGAGCGTGGACGGTGGTGCGGATCCCTCCGCTGCGAGGAGTGTAGGCGTTGGCGACGTGGACGACGCGCAAGCTAGAACCCACCGTTGACGTGAGGGCGGGGCGACTCGGACACCACGGCGACCATCATCTGCGCAGTGCAACACAGTCACGGGTACCAGGCGATGAGCCCCGGGTGACGACCTGTCGACCTGCGAGTGAAGTCTCGACGCACGCCCTGGGTCCGGCGCTGCTGCGCCGATGTCGATTTCGGCGCGCGCCGTACGTCGTAGTGGTTAGACCGAAGTTACGAGCCATCTGAGCCCTTACCTGCACCCTGACCTGCGCTGTTGGTTGATTTGCGGCTCTGAAATGTAGCCAGTACTTGTGGCGTGTCATCATCGCGTTTAGGGGGCATAACCGTTACGATGGTTGGTATGACGAAGACACCGGGTGCGATGCACGTAGCCAAAATCACGAATCGGCGCGTCGACAAATCCGGTCAGCCTCGCGAGTATGTGAGCCATCTGCTGCGCCGGACCTATCGCGACGGCAGCAAGGTCAAGCACGAGACTCTGGCGAACCTGTCCCCGTTGCCGGCTGCCGCGATCGACGCGGTCCGGGCTTCGCTGGCAGGTAAGACGCTGGTCGTCGCCGGTGAGGGACTGGAGGTGACCGGCTCCCGCCCGCATGGGCACGTGGCCGCGGTCCACGCCCAGGCCAAGGCGCTCGGCCTGCCCGCCCTGTTGGGCCCGGCCGGGCGACACCGCGACATCGCGCTGGCCCTGATCATCGCCCGGGTGTGCCGGCCCGGCAGCAAGCTGGCCACGACCCGCTGGTGGACCGACACCACCCTGGCCGGCGACCTCGGCGTGGACCACGCGTCCACCGATGAGGTGTACGCGGCAATGGACTGGCTGCAAGCCCGCCAGGATGCCATCGAGACCAAGCTGGTCCGGGCGCACCTGGGTGGGGCGGACAACCCCGACCGGCTCGCCCTGTTCGACCTGTCCTCCTCCTGGGTCACCGGGCGACACTGCCCGCTCGCGGCCCGCGGCTACTCCCGCGACGGCAAGAAAGGCCTGCCGCAGATCGAGTACGGGCTGCTGACCGACCCCGCCGGGCGCCCGGTCGCGGTCCGGGTGTTCCCCGGCAACACCGCCGACCCGACCGCGTTCACCACCATCGTCCAAGCCGTCAAGGACACCTTCGGGTTGACCGACATGGTGATGGTCGGGGACCGGGGAATGATCACCAGCGCCCGCGTCGACGCGTTGCGCGAGCTGGGCGGGTTCGGCTGGGTCACCGCGCTACGCGCCCCCGCGATCGCCGCCCTGGCCGCCGACGACGGGCCGCTGCAGATGTCGCTGTTCGACCAGGTCAACCTGGCCGAGATCACCCACCCGAACTACCCCGGGGAACGCCTGATCGCCTGCCGCAACCCCGCCCTGGCACAAGAGCGGGCCCGTAAACGCCTGGCACTGCTGGAATCCACCGACACCCAGCTGTCCAAGATCACCGCCGCCGTGGCGGCCGGGCGCCTGGCCGGCGCCGGCAAGGTCGGGATCCGGGTCGGCAAGGTCATCGGCCGGTACAAGATGGCCAAGCACTACACCCTGACCATCACCGAAGACACCCTCGCGTTCACCCGCAATCAGGACGCCATCACCGCCGAGGCGGCCCTGGACGGGATCTACATCATCCGCACCACCGTGCAGGTCGAGCAGATGAACCCCGCCAAGGTCGTCGCGACCTACAAGTCCCTGTCCCGCGTCGAACGCGACTTCCGCTCCCTCAAGAGCATCGACCTGGACCTGCGCCCCATCCACCACCACATCGAGACCCGGGTCTGAGCTTCCCCTCGAATCGTGGAGGCTTCTTCAATGATGGATGGACGTGCTGGCC
>NZ_DATCNW010000070.1:0-18134 GCF_036565025.1 Pengzhenrongella sp. | reverse complement strand
GTAACTGGTCAGGTGGTGGCGGGGTACCAGGGGTCTTGGCTTGTGAGGCGGTTGAGCGCGTCGAACATGGTGATGCCGTGCTTGGCGGCGGTCGCGATGTAGGAGCGGATGGCGGCGAAGTCTTTCGCGCCTTTCATGGTGCGCATGCTTCCGGATATTTTTTGCCGGATTTTGACCATGCGGATCTGCTGCTCGGCCGCGTTGTTCGTGAAGCTGACGGACAGGTCGGTGGCGAACCGTAGGTAGTCGTCGGTGCGTTTGAGGATCCGCCGGGCGAGTGCACGGTGCTTTTGTTCGACCTTGTTCGTCGGGGTCGTGTTCGCTCCGATGAGGGCGCCGTGGCGGATGAGTTCGGTTTGGGTCGCCAGCAGGTCGGTGTCGATGGCGTCGGCTGCGGATTCTTTGGCTTGGTTGACGGCTGCCAGGACGGTGAGCAGGGAGTCGGTGACCTGGGTGGCCCAGCACCACCCGTCGGGTCCGGGTGTGTCCCCGGTCTGTTCGTGGTGCTCGGCGACCGCGGCGAGCTCGCGCAGCAGGTGGGAGTTGCACAAGGAGTGCGTGGCGCCGGTGTACCGGTCGTAGGGCGCGAACGCGTCGTGCACGGCGGTACCGGTGAACGTGGGTAGGACCCCCATGTCGTCCATCGCGGTCTTCCCGCGGTTCGGGTGGGCGTGCAGCAGGGAGTACCGCTCGGTGGACGCGGAGTGCATCCAGGCGAGGCGACCCTCGCAGCGCAGCCCGGTCTCGTCGAAGTGCGCGACGGCTGCGGCGGCGATCTGGGCGCCGATGTGCGACACGAACGGGGCGAGGTCATCGGCGGCGCGGGTGGTGGCCGCGGCGACCGTGGCCGGGGAGACCGGTGCGCCGAACAGGTCCGACAGCGCGTGGGCGGTCCGCTCCCGGGACAGGAACTGCCCCGCGAACAGGTACACCATGACCGCTTGGGCGCTCGGCCCGTACTGCACCGGTGCGTTCACCCCGGCCGGGGCGTGCCCGGCGGTGGTGGTCCCGCACTGGCATTGCCGGCTGATGATCTGGTGCTCGACCACGTGCAGGGCGATGGGTGGGATGTCGAACACCTGCGCCCGGCTGGTGCCCACCACGGTCGCGCCGGCCAGGTCCGCTCCGCACCCGCCGCACTGCGGTGGTTCGTGGCGCACCACGACGTCGGGGTTCGCGACCTGCCGCAGGGTGGTTCCCTCGTGGCCGGCCTGCCCACCGGGCGGGCGCCCGGACGGCTTCCGCAGCGACTTCGGGGCCGGCTTGCCCAGGCCGTCCGAGGACGGCGGCTTGGATGAGTTCCGCGAGTTTGTGCGCACCTGGGCCTCGAGCTCACCGATCCGGCCCTTCAATGCGTGATTCTCCTCGCGCAAGACCACCATTTCGTCCTCCAGCGCGGTGAACTTCTGGGTCAACGCCGAAAGCTGCGCGTTCAGCACCGACACCAATTCCGCCAGCTCGGAATAAGTCGGTGCGTTCATGAGAGTATTCTCGCACCTACGGGCAATCAATCAGGTGCGACACGCCGCACAATTCACGACGAACCGATTTTCAATCAACCAAGATGGTGATACTTCCAAATCGGACGCCTATTCAAACTGCGATGAGCGCCTCGCGCGGATCAGCCCGCCCCACCCCACGACAACCTGACCAGTTACCAACAGAGTAGGCAGGCCACGTCTCAGCGGAAACCGTGCCGGTCTCATGTCTTTGCGGTTGCCCGTTCTTCCAGTGCCTGTTCTGGTCTCGGGAATCTGTACCACCAGCTGGTCGCCTGGTGACGACGTCCACCGGTGAGGTGTTGGTGGTCAAGACATCCGCGGACGACGACGCCCCGCGCGGCGCTCGTGGGATCTGCGATGGACGTCGGGGCCGCCCTGGCGACTATCCACGCCCAGGACGCGGGCAATGCCGAGCCGGGTGGGCGTTTCTGCGGAACGTTTCATCTCGGAACTCGAGACGGAAACGATCACCCACCACTTGCTCAACTCATCCGTCAACGCGGCTGCGGTTCGTCGGCAAGCCGTGCGGCACAATGCGGCTGTGAAGAAACCGGAGGACCTCCCGCTTCCCCTCGACGAGATCACCACCGAACTGCGCCGCCTCGCCAGCACCCTCACCACCCGCCTCGCCGGCGTCGCGACCGTCGGGCGCGAACGCGCCGAGGCGATCGGCGTTGTGGAGGGTGCGAACGTGGATCCTGCAGCCCAGGGCGCCGTGCCCGTGTGGTGGATGCACTCGGCGGAGGAAATCACCGTCGGACTTGGCGACGCAGTCGGGTGGGACCTGCCGCGCACGGCGGAAAGCGTCGAGGTCGTGCAAGCGATCGTGGACGCGGCCGTAGCCGGCGCCGTCGAGGTGGGCAAGGGTCGCGGCATCACTACCTACCGGGTGCGCACGCCGGACGGTGTCTTGCGGGAAAGCACGCACGAGGGGCTAGCAGGATTCCTGCTGTCAATGCCGTGGAAGCCGCGCCTGCGCTGGGAGACTGCGGCGCCGTACGCGCCAAGCAAAGCCGCTCGGTAGCGAGCCCACGCCGAGGGCTCGGCGGTGGCCGCTACGGTCCGGGCAAGCGCCAACCCCACTGCCATGGCCACAGAAAGCGCCGACCGCGATGAGCCAACTCGTCATACGGGAAGGCGGCAACGCGCTCGGTAGCATTGACGAACGCCGCCTCGTACTCGTCTCGCTCGAAGACGAATGGCTCGGAGATGCCTTCCACCGGGGCCGCCCCCGTCGCGGAGCCCTCCCACAGGAAATTTGACCAGGTCACCGCGGACGGGGTGAGCGTCAGTCGAGCGGTCAGGGTTCCACAGCCGACGTCGCCGCACAGCTTGCAGACCAAGAGCTCGACCCGTGGAGCATCGGTCTCGCAGGTTCCGCGTCGGCCTAGCAGGACCTCAACCGCTTCGGTGACGAGTGCCTCGTCCCAGGTCCGGCACAACGCAGTGACCATGTCGTGCCCGCCCTCGACGCGCTCGCGGAGCGAGGTCCCGTCGACGACCAAGTCAAGGAAGTGCTGCTGCGGGTGTCGGGTGATGTTGCCGTCGATGACGTCATACGAAACAACGACCGGTTCTAATCGCAGGGTCGCGAGCCTCAGGTCGCCCATGTGCGCCAGTCTGTCATCGAGACCACAGCGACGATGGCCGAGCATGACGCGGGCTGACCCCGACGGTGTTTGCGGGGCATCCCGGGGTGACCGCCACGCGCCGATGCCCGGCCGATGTCGGATTCGCCGTTTGCCAGTGCGCGACCCGACGCTGTGCAGTCCATCAGGCGTTCGGCTACGGGCGAGTTGCAGCCACCGCGTGCATCGTGAGCGACATGGTGAATCGTCCCTGACGGGCGGCGTCGTGAGCGGTGGTGACGAACCGGTCGAGTTCATTCGCTTCGAGCTCGCCTGCGTCGATGACGTCCTGTGCGAGGTCTCGCATCGAGAAGCAACCGTCGGGCGCGGGGGACGAGTCGGGGTCCCAGCTCGACCAGACCTGGGTCGCCTGCGTCGAGACGATGCCGCGGAAGCCGACCGCGCGGGCCAGATCAGCGAGACGACGGCCGATGCGGGAGGGTCGGGCGCGCTCGACGCACATGGTCCGACGCACGGCATCGGCGAGGTCGTCGGCGCCGAAGTCGAGCCGGAGTGACCCCCAGTCGGTGTCGATGAGCGAGAGTCGTCCACCGGATCGCAGCACTCGCGCCAGCTCGGTGACGGCTGCCTGCGGGTCGGGGAGCCACTGGAGAACACGTTCGCTGCGGGCGACATCGAACGACCCGGACGGGACGTCGAGGGCCTGCGCGTCGCTGAGCGCGAAGCGCGCCGGGCAGGCGGCATCCCAGCTCGATCGGGCTGCGTCGAGCATGGCCATGCTCGCGTCGAGGCCGATGACCTCGCCGGTTGGTCCCAAGTCGACTGCGAGCGCGCGGGCCGCCTCGCCGAGACCGCAGCCGACGTCGAGGAGCCGCTCCCCCGTGGTCAGCCGCAGGTTGTCGCGCTCCCATGCCCGGAGGTCGACAGTCGCGCTCCAGCCAGCGTTGGCAATCATGCGCGCGAGCAGGACTCTCGGGTCTGGGGATGCGTCCACCCGCCGATAGCCCAGCGCGTGGACGTCGTCAGTACTCATCGACGAAGGCTAGACCGGCGTAGAGCGGGCAGAAGGCAGCGGAGTCGAGGTTCGGGCACAGGACAGCGCTCAACGCCACCAAGTCGTCGGCGGGACCGGCGCTTGACGACCGTTGAGCGTTGTCCCGTGCGTCGCGGAGCGGGTCCGCCAACTGGCAGCCCTGGCAGGACCGTGCCGCGTTCCCGCGGGAACGTCTCATCCCGTGATTCGGAACGAAATCGTTCACATGCTGATCTCTCGGGTCAGCCTCCGAAATCGGGACGTTCCCGCGGGAACGTGTGCGCGGCGCGGCGCGGCGAAGCTGCCCAACGGAGCTGAGCGACCACTATGAGCGGTCCGGGCGGGCATCGCTTAGCACCAACTAAGCGGCGTCCGCTGCTGACCGTCGACGATGTTTCTTGTGCTCCCACTGCCAGTTTGTATTTCCAAACCGAGGAAGTAGGTTTGATCTCGAAGCGCCTGCGAGAGATTCAGAATGAACCGCTCATCGCCGCGACCATGCAGAGGCTCAAGAATGACAGCCTAGACGGCCGTGCAAGCCAGTTTGTGCCTTTGGAACTGGCGTTGGCTCGGGATGCTGTGCAGTAGGGACTGCTCTCCCGGCGAGGCGCTCGCTCGTTGCACCGTTGTGCAGTTACGGTGCCCGCGTGAACGTGCCGGAGCATGTCAGCGCGACGCCGGGACCGCCAAGGTCCACAGCGAGTCAGGTCTGCTCGTTCCTCGGCAGGCACTTCGCCGACGACGACGGCACGGGTGCCCGGTCGTGACGCGCGACTTGTCCTGGCTGCCCGAGCGGCATCTCCCGGTCGTGGCGGCGCTCGCCCACGCCGACGATCTGCTGGGCCAGGTGGCCAACTTGGTGTACGACTTCGGCACAACGCCGCATGGCGGACTCACTGTAGAGATGGTCGCTCGCGAAGGCATGGCCGTGGCCATCGTGGCCGGGGTCACGCCGCTGCCGCCGGCGCTCTCATTTTATGTCGCCGACGTCCTGACGACATTGCGCGCTGCCGTCGAGCACACTCTCTACGCGGAGGTCGAGCATGCCAATCGGGCACCCCTGACGACGGCCGAGGCACGGGCGATTGAGATGCCAGCTTTCGACACAGCGGACAAGTTTGAGAAGTGGCTGGCGGACCGAAAGAACCGAGCTCCCAAGCCACTGCAACTCCGTTCCTCGCCCGTGCTGACCTACATACGCGCGCTTCAGCCGTACCAGCGGCGAAATTCTCCTCAGGACCACCCCATGGCGCTGCTCGCGGCTCATACGAATGTCATGAAGCATCGGTCGCCCGCGGTCTCTGCGCTCCGCATCGAGACCGGCCCCCTGTCACCGGCTTCGGATCCACGGATCGAGTACTTCCAGACCCTCGGCCCGGTACGGGTCGGCGATGTGCTGGCGAGGTTGCCGATCGACTTGGCGGCAGCCGAGCCCGAGATTCAACTCAACGTAATTCTCGGAGTTCAGCGGCCAGGTACTAACCAGTGGCCGACCGTCATACTGGAGTTGGGAGAAATCGCCCACTGGGTCCGCACCCGAGCCGTGCCGATCCTGATCACCGGCACGCCCGACGTCGACCATCTCCCGGCTTGGTATGACACCACCGTCGGGCATCACGACCATCGCGCAGCGATCTCCGCCGGCACTTGGACCACAGCCGTGGACCGGCACGAGCAACGGATTCTCGCCTTCCGTCTGCGCTGGCGGCTTCCTCGAATCATCCTCTTCGGCGCTTCGCCCACCGCGGCAGCCACGGTGAACCGATGGGTCGCCGCGCTCGACGAAGCCGAGGTGCTGGAGCGGTATGAACGCTTCCAACGCTGCGTCGACGATGAAGCAGCCGCGTACGCCTTGGCCGCTCAGATGATCGGCGAGGCACAAGAGTTCGAACGCCAACGAGCCGCAGCAGAGCCGGAACTACCCTCCTTGTCGGAGGGCGCCCCCTGAGGTCAAGTGCCCCCGACAGGAGCTCGCGGCTTACGAACGCACCGCCAGAATCTCGACCTCAGCAGCGGGTAGGACCGATGCTGAGCGACCGTTATGAGTTGCGGCTCTTAAATTCGCGCTTCGCTTGCCGACAGCTGGCAGGCCCGCAGGCGGACCCATACGTGGATCTCATTCCGCCTTGCCGACTCCCTGCGCGGGGCGAATGGCGACGTGTGCCGGACAGCAGTATCTCCTGACGACCGGCGGTGCCCTCGCTTCGAGAGGCATGGTTGGTGAGCCCTTCTTGTCAGCGTTTGGTCTTGTTGTCTGCGGGGATTGAGGGCCTATTCGGCAAGCCGCACGCCGCGGGGAAAGATTCCCCAGCGTGGTCGCCCTGTCCTCAACCAGACGAGAGTCTGCAATATTGCGGGGATTGGCGAAAGGACCATGACTAGCCGAGAGGTCGCCAACTCTCGCGGATCGACGTAGTAGGTGACGTCGTCGACAGCCATTACCCGGCGAGGATCGTCCAGCAGGTAGGCCACGCGCAGTCCGCGTGCATAGGCAGGGTCGTCCTCAGCGGAAGGATTCGATCCGAGCAATAAGGTGTTTACTCGTGTCCCATCCTCGGTCTTGAAGGTCACCTCTGCCCGCTCATAGCCGTAACGTCCTCTCTCAATTGTTATGCGCACGGCTTCGGCGACTGTATGGGTCCCGTGGTCCTCAAGTGACAAGGAGAGTCTGTGCAGGTCGACGTCATACGGGTAGATGAACAGCATGCTGGCGAAAACACTTGCGCCGGCCAGAGAGATCAGGAAGCAGATGGTCGCAGTCCAACGCCCCCCACGCCCGGGCCGCCGGCCTCGCGAGCGTCGCGGTCGGATCGGTGGGAACCCTGGCGGCTTGGATGCATCCGACGGGTTCTCGCGCTTCGGCCATGACGGCCCGGCCTTACGCGCCCCTCTGCTCACGTCACCGCCGCGGTGACCGACCGGGCGAACGCCGGCGCAAGGATGCGATTGAGCGCTGTTCTTGGGCCCGGTCTGGCGGGTGGAACGCCTCGATCGCCGGTAGTCACGAGCCCATCATGCACCGTGCTCGAAACGCGACCGGCGGCCGCTCCGCGCGATGGACCAGAACTGCGACAGATCCGGGCGCGCGCAGCCGCCCGCGCAGCGGCAAGACCCGGACGCCGGTAGCAAGCAGCTCAGATCGGTGGCACGTACGTATGCCATCGAACTAGATCGCAATCGGGCCAGTCCTGACACGTCAGTCGGGTAATCGTCGGACCCGCCCCGCACGGGCGCTGCGTGCCGGCAGAGAGCGACCGCTAGGCGGCGTCGACCGACTCGGCATCAGCGTGTGCCAGCCCGCCGCGGACGGCTCTGGGTCATTCGCCCCAGGGCAGTTGGCTCTTCAGGTCGGCGCGCGGAGGCTGCATCCCGCGATGCCTGCGTCACGGCGACCGCCATCAGGTCCGCGCCGTCCGGGTGCGACCGCCAGCCTCGAGTTGACATAGGCGCACGATGTGCAAGTCGTGGTGGTCGACCTCCGCGTGGAAAGATGCGACTGTGAAGAATGTTTGGACCGTAGCCGTCTACGTGGGTACCTTCGCTGTGCTCGAGGTCGTCTGTCGGCTCGTGCTGCACCTCTCGGACAGTGTGACGCCACTGATCGTAATTCCCCTTCCCCTCGCCGCGGCGCTCCTTACCCGTCGAATGCTGGGTCGTCGCGCGGACAGCGAGAGTCCCGAGCCCTAGGAAAGACGCTCTCTGCACCGGGTGCCACGGGATTCGTGGCATCTGAGCCACGCACGGTCGTCGGTATGAGTGGGCGGTTGTACTGCCCGGCCGCCACCCCCGCCCAGCGCACAAGAACCGTTAGCAATAAAGCCAGTAGGTCGCCCAAGAGTCGCCTCGAGGGCAACCCGCCGCGCTGGTCGCCAAACATCACATAGCGCCACCTAAGTCGCTGGCGAAACCGGCCCGGAGCGGCCGTCAGGCGAGCGCAACCCAATACCGTCGAATACGCCCCGACTCGGTCTAACGCACGTTCTACAGCAGCCCGCCGTTGTGCTCAATGACGCGTGCCGATGCCGCATTGTCGTCCCGGCAGGTGATGAGGACCCGGTCGAGCCCCTTCATCCTGGCCGTCGACAGAACCTGCGCCAGCGCCCACGTCGCCAGACCGCGCCCGCGTGCCGACGGGCGGATGCCGAAGCCGACGTGACCTGCCCGCAGGACGAGGTCGTTCGACTGGTGGCGCAGGGCGATGCCGCCGAGGAGGGTGTCTCCCTCGACGATCCACCAGCAGGTCCCGTGGACCTCTCCCGGGGCCGGGGGCACGGTCGCATCCGACTGCAGCCGCAAGCGCCGAACCCAGGCCGCGAATCCGTCGTCCGTCTCGACGTCGTCCTCGGTGTGCAGTCCGAATCCGTCCTCGTGGATCCCTGGACCCCAGTCGTCGCGCGCTGCCCGCCATGCCGCCCGCAGACGCGTCGTCGGTTCCACAAGCGCTGGCATGCACGGAGCGTAACTGCTCACTCGGACGCGTCCTGAGACGCCACCGACGGGCTGACGACGGGCATGGCCGGCCGGCTGTGATCGGCGGTACCTAGCCGCCGTGGACGAGGATCGGGGTGCCCACCGGGGCCTTGAACTGGTCCCAGATCCAGTCGATCGCGTCGTTGGAGACCCGGACGCAGCCGTGCGAGGCAGGGTACGGCGGCACGGAGGGCGACCCGTGGATGGCCCAGCCGGCGCGGAAGTACTTCGGGCGATACATCGCACCCAGTTCGAGGGTCGAGTAGTGCGTGCCGTCGATCTGCTGCACGACCGTGAAGTCGCCCCTCGGGGTGAAGGCGGTGCGCATCGTGCCGAGCGCCTCGTACCGCCGACCGCTGCCGCTGGACGCGTTGATGGTCGCGACGACCCGGCCGTCCTGGACGGCCAGCACGAGCTGCCGGTCGAGGTCCACCTCGAGCACGTGCCCGGTGGTCGACCGCGGCGTCGGTCGGATGCCCGCGGCCAGGGCGGCGCGAGTGCTCGGTCCGACCACCCCGTCCCTGCTGATCCCGGCGGCCTTCTGCAGCGCCCACACGGCCTGCCGAGTGTTCGACCCGAAGTCGCTGTCAACTGCCGGCAGGAAATAGCCGAGCTCGCGCAGGCGGCGCTGCACCTGCGCGACCGCCGCGCCCTCGTCGCCCGACCGCAGCAGCGCGGGTCCGGGTGCCGGTGCCGACGCGGCGGCGGGGGACGGACTCTTCGGCGGGGCGGGTGACCGGGTCGGGACCGGAGCCGTGGACGGCGCGGAACTGGTCGGTGAGGGGCCGGCCGACGGGGAGAGGCTCGGGGACGGGCTTGCCGACGCGGCCCCGGTCGGGGAAGGGCTCAACGACTGGCCCGGGCTCGGCGACGCACCGGCTGCACCGCTGCTCGTGGGTCCGGGCTGGGAGGTCTCGACGTCCGACGCGGTGGCACCGGGGTGGGCCTGGCCGATGATCGGCGTGCAGCCGGCCAGCAGCAGTGCGACCGCGACGGCGACCGCCCCCGACGTGCCCCTCGCACCTCGTGGATCTGATCGCACCCTTGACGCCCTCGCTCCCCGGTCGGCTTCGCGCCGCCAGCGGAGCTCTGCTTGTCCGCCTGCCGGTGCGAAACCGCGGTGGCCGGCGCTGTACGGGCAGACTAGGTGCTGTCGGCGCAGCACACCGGTGCACCGGCGGCCCTTCGTCGTTTCGTGATCAAGTCGTGTCCGAGCGAGGCCGATCCGTGACCTCGTGCGCTCTTTCGTCGCCTGCCAGCACGCGGTCCCGCAGCAGGAGCGCGACATCGTCACACCAACCGCACCGCGGCAGTCCCCCGCGGGAACGTTCCTGCGGGAACGCCCCATCCCAAAGCCCAAGACAGATATGTTCACATTCCGAACCCCTCGCCAGGGGCTTCAGGTAGAGGGGTTCAGGTCGCTCACCGGACAGGTCCCGGATGGACTCACCGTGGTGGTCACCACCCTGATCGGCCACGACCAGGGCTCAGAGGTGGTCGGCGGAGAGCCGGTCACCGAGATCCGGCGCGTTTGCGCCGCCTGCCACCGGGGTGGACTGCGCATGCCCCCAGTCGGCCCAGGACCCGTCGTAGACACGCACATGTGCGCGGCCGAGCAGGTGCGCGAGGGCGAACCAAGCCGTGCACGCACGGGCCCCGATCGTGCAGTAGGTGATGATCTCGCCGCCTCCTGCGAGGTCGAGAGGGGCGAACACCCGGCGCAGATCCTCCGCGCTCCGGTACGCGCCGTGCTCGTCGAGCAACCCGTCGATCGGCACGTTGATCGCCGACGGCACGTGACCGGCGCGTCCCGTCGGCTCAGGTGCGCCGGACGGCCAGAACCGCTCACCGCGGAACTCGGTGCCGGTGCGCACATCGACGATCGTGCGGGCGGGGTCGCCGATCGCCGCGACGACCGCCGCGCGGTCGGCCCGGATCCTCTCATCGGGTGCGGGTAGCCGGTAGCTGGTTGCGGGGGCCGGCGCCGCTGCTGCGGTCCAGACTCGGCCGTCGTCGTGCCACGCCCCGCGGGCGCTGTCCAGGATCCGCACGTCGGAGTGGCCGTACCGCTTCATGAGCCAGAAGCCGATAGCTGGTGCGTAGCCGTAGAAAACGACCGTTGAACCTGGGGCGATCCCGGACCGGGTGACGAGTCGCTCGAACTCGGCTGGGCCAAGGAGCTGATAGCTCGCATCCTTGAGATCACGGTAGACATTCCAGAGCACGGCGCCCGGGATGTGCCCGTCGTCGTGGGCCGCTTGGCTCACATCGATCTCGACCACGCGTACCGCCGGGTCGTCAAGGTGGTCCTCGAGCCATTGCTGTCGCGAGCACGTCCTGACGAGTCACGCTCTCGTGGGTCGTGGTGCTCATGTCAGACCTTCCGTCGCAGGGCTACTCGACCTGGATCCAGCCGAGCAGGTCCTGCTGCCCGACTGCCTCCAGGAGGTCGGGATGGTCGGTCTCCAGGTGTCCGCGGATCGTGGCGATCACTTCGCTGTTGGTGTCGCCCCGAGCCACGAACCCGCATTCGCATCGGATGATCCTGGCCATCTCGTCCTTCACTGTGTTGTACGCCCGGAGAGTTGTCAGAATGTTGGCATGACCTTGGCGCCGGGTCCGGTGAACAGGATCCAGCTATGTGGAGGATGCGTCCTCGAGTGGGACGGGGTCCGCCTCGACGACCGCCTGCCCGGACGCCAGGGCCGACTCCTGTTCGCCTATCTTGTGCTGAACCGGCACCGCTCGACCACCCGTGCCGAGCTGGCCGAGGCCTTGTGGTCGCGGGAGCACCCCGCCGCCGCCGAAGCCGGGATCAACGCCCTACTCTCCAAGCTCCGGCGGATCCTGGGGCCCGGGGTCGTCGACGGGCGCTCGAGCCTGCACCTGCGGCTCTCGCGGGACACGGACGTCGACGTGGAGACGGCCGTGTCCGCCGTGCATCGGGCGGAGTCGCGGGTCGCCCTCGGTGAGTTCAAGAACGCCTGGGCGCCGTCGCTGACGGCGCTGTTCATTGCCGAGCGCGAGCTCCTGCCCGGCGAGAGCGCCCCCTGGATCGACGAGCACCGCGTCCGGATGGAGGACGTCCGGCTCCGGGCACTGGAGGCCCACGCGGCTGCGGCCTACGGGACGGGCGGGACCGAGCTCCCCGGAGCGGTTCGCACCGGGCGCCGCCTCATTCAGCTCGCGCCCTTGCGCGAGACCGGCTATCAGATCCTCATGCAGGCGCTAGCCCGCCAGGGCAACGTCGCCGAGGCGCTTGGCGTCTACAGCCGGCTGCGTGACATCCTCCGCGACGAGCTCGGGGTCTCGCCCAGCGCCGAGACGCAGGCTGTTTACGACCACCTGCTTCATTCCTGACGGTGCGGGGAGACGAGACGCCCGGTCGTGATTGGGCGACGACGACGGCGAGCGCCGCCGACGTCGCCCCGCTACCACCCTTGCTTCAGATAGCGGCGCACAGTCCCCAGCACCCTGTCCTTCGGCCGGAGCGCGTGCCCGCTGACTTCGCCGGAGACCCAGAACATCTGGTCACCGATGACCTCGACGTCCTCGGCGAGCCCGGCCAGGTCGCCGATAAGACTGGCCTGGGCCCGGAAGGTCGACTCGTCCGTGTTGCTGATGATTACGAACGGGGGGATCCGCCCGCTCCGCGCGAACCGGGCCCGCACGTCGACCTGCTCCGGGCGGGAGACCTCGTACTCGGCCAGGGAGCACCCCGTGACCCGTTCCTCCACCAGGCGCAGCGCGTTATGGATCGGCCAGTCCCTGATGCTGAGCTGCGGCACCTCGGCGACCGCCAGCGCCCCATGCAGGCAGGAGGCCAGGCCGAGGGCGCCGAACCCGCCCATCGATGACCCGTAGAACAGGACCTTGTCCTCCGCGACGCCCAACCGGCGCGCGATGCGCTGCGTGACGTCGGCCAGGATCTCGATGAGGTCGTGCTCCGGATGCACGAACCAACTGCCGCAGAGCTCGTCATCCTGGTAGAGGGCGGGGTCACTCAGGGCCAGCACGCTGACCTCCGGCAGGTCCAGGTGCCACGGCCAACGGTGGAACGACGGGTTGCGCTGCGTGCTCATCGCGGACGGCGCGCTCGGCAGGAACACGACCAGGTGGTCGGACGCGGCGCGGGCCGCGAGGAAGGCATGCGCCGCGAGCCCGGGCGCGATCGCGTGCCGCAGGTGGATCGGCGGTCCGGCCACCGAGGACCGCGCCTCCCAAGAATCGAGGGAGGTGTCCTGAATGGGTGCATCGAAGCGCGGCACCGCGGAGGATCCGGGTTCGGTCGGCGGCACGCCCCTCTCGCGGGCCTCGGCGCAGAGCTCGGCGGCGTGCAGCAGCGCCTCGATGAAGCGCAGGCCGTACTCGCGGGTGAAGTGGAACGGGGACCTGCCCCACGTGTGCTCCTCCGCGCCCACGTTCGGCATGCCGGTCACGGTCACGAACTGATGGGCCAGGAGATCGAGTGCCATCCGGTCGTACAGCCGCGCCAGGAACGCGTTCGCGCGCGTGATGGCCTCGGGTTTGTGCGCAGGCTCGAAGCTCTTCCCCGACTCGCTCTCGGTGGCCCAGAACACGCGGTGCACCAGGAGGTCGCCCTTCTTTCGGCGCGCCTCCAGCGCCTCGAGCAACCGCAGCCACCCGGTCGTCCAGAGCTCGAAGAACTCCTCGGACCCTGACCTGATCCGGTCGACGGAGAGCTTCGCGGCCGGCAGCACCCTGGAGAGCTCGACGGAGTACGTGCACAGCGCCCCCGCGCCGTTGCGGAGCAGGTCGAACCGCTCGTCGATGAGGTCGACGACGAGCACGTCGAACTCCGCGGTCGCGACGAAGGTCGGCAGGTGCTTGACGAGGTCGTACTCGACGATCCGGCGCTGGAAGGCCGACGGGTTGGCCGCCAGGTCGACGCCGTCGTACGGGCGCGAGCCGAACGCGCTCGCGATCGAGCTGCGCGCGAAGTACCCCGCGATCGGCAGCTCGGCGCGCGAAGCGAGCTCGAGCGCATCGCGCGTGACACAGCTCCCGAGGATCGCGACCTTCATGCGGGCACGGCCCCAGAGCGATCGTCCGGCGCAACGTCGGGCCCCGCGGCGGTGAACAGGCTGATCTCGCGCCCGATCACCTCGCCTATCGCGGACTGGCCGCGTACCCGCTCCGCCGCGGCCCGGGACATCGAGGCGAACAGCGCCGGGTCCTCGTACAGCCGCGCGATGCCCGCGGCGAGCGCCGCGGCGTCGTCGGCGGGGGCCAGGATCGCGCTGCGGCTGTCGACGAACTCGGGCACCGCGCCGACGGCGTTGGTCACCGGGACCAGCCCCGAGGACATCGCCTCGTCCCGCGAGACCCCCTGGGTGTCCATCCGGGTCGGGCACAGGAAGATGCCGTGCGTGCGGTGCGCCTCGATGATCCCGGGCCGGGTGAGGAAACGGCGCTCGAGGTGCACGTTCGCCAGGTCGCGGATCGGCGTCACGGTCTCCTCGAACTGGGTGAAATCTACCGGCAAAGTAGTCGGCCGAATTTCACCGGCCGGCGGGGTGCGGGCCGCTTCACCAGGGCGTTGGCAGCACCGGCGGGACCTGGCGCGGACGCCGGCCATTGGCCCACCACACGATTCCACCGACGGTCATGCCGAGCCCCAGAAATCCCCCGAGGAGAGCGGCGACCGCCCCGATGACCGTCGAGAAGATGCCCATGAAGAACAGCGCGAAGTCCTCGTCCGGCGTGAGCATGACGGTCGCCGTCGAACCGTCGGCCATGGGCGGAGCCGTCACGGTGTACACGCCCGGCTCGGTTGCCACGAAGGCGCCGACGGAACGCGCTGCGACCCCGCCACGTTCGGCATTCAGCGAAACCTGCGGCTCGCCGTTCGTGGCGACCTCGGTCCCGTCGGGTGCGGTCACGCTGAGGTCGCCGGCCAGCCCGACGTCGCCGTCGGGCCTTCGCTGCGTGATCAAGATCGCGTAGCGGCCTGCCTCGAGCGTGATCTGCTCGGTCCCCGGCGCGCCGACCGTGCCGACCACCGCCGACCCCGGTCGGCCGCTCGAACCGAGCACGTCCAGCGGGAGCAGCCCGACGAACTGGCGAACCGTTGCGACGCCGAGCACAACGGCGCCCACGCACACGAGGGCACCGACAACGGTGAGGATCTTCGCGCCGCGGGTCGAGCGGCGGGAAACGGCAGGTCGTGGCGGCGCAGCGTAGGTCACCGGCGGAACCTACCGCGTTGGCGGGAGCGCTCTCAGGTCGCGTTCTGGTCCTGGAGCTCTCGGCTGCGGATCCGGTTCGCCAGGTCCTCGCGCGCGCCCCGCTCGGCGTCGGATCCCGGTGCCGGGACCGCGTCGAGATAGGTCACGCGCAGGTGCGGCCGGCTGAGCACGCGGTAGCGCACCTCGAGGTGCCAGTGCCGCACGACCCAGATCGCGGCACCGGTGGCGACCAGCAGCGCGCTGATCGAGCCGATGCCGATCGACCACCGGGCGCCGAACGTCTCCCCGATCCAGCCGACCAGCGGTGAGCCGATCGGCGTCGCGCCGAGGAAGACCATCATGTACAGCGCCATCACGCGCCCGCGCAGCGCCGGGTCGGTGGTCGTCTGGATGGTCGCGCTGGCCGCCGTCATCATCGTGAGCGACGCGAGCCCCACCGGGATGCAGGCGATCGCGTACGACGGGTACGTGGGCATCAGGGCCATCACGCCGTCTGCGATGCCGAACGCGAACGCCGAACCGATCACCAGCCGCACGCGCGGCCGCTCGCGGCGTGCGGCCAGCAGGGCACCGGCGAGCGAACCGATCGCCAGGATGGACCCGAGGATCCCGTACTGCCCGGCGCCCATGCCGAACTCCGTGCGCGCCATCAGCGCGCTCGTGAGCTGGAAGTTCAGGCCGAACGTCGACACCACGCCGACGACGACGAAGATCACCAGGATGTCGCTGCGCCGGCGCACGTACCGCAGGCCGGCCCGGAGCTGACCCTTCTCGCGCACCGCGTGCGGCATCGGGCGCAGCTCGCGCGTGCGCATCTGGGTGAGCGCGAAGATCGTCGCTGCGAACGACACGCCGTTGATCATGAAGACCCAGCCGGTCCCGACCCACGCGATCATCAGGCCGGCGAGACCCGGGCCGATCAGCCGCGCGGCGTTGAACGACGCGCTGTTCAGGCCGACCGCGTTGGACAGCTTGTCGACCGGCACCATGTCGGCGACGAAGGTCTGCCGGACCGGGTTGTCGATCGCGGACACGCAGCCGAGCAGCGTGGCGAAGATGTACACGTGCCACAGCTCGACACGGCCGGAGAGCACGAGCGCGCCGAGCCCGAGGGCGAGCAGGGCGAGGCCGCTCTGGGTCCCGATGACGAGCTTGCGCCGGTTCACGCGGTCCGCGAGCAGGCCACCCAGCGGGGAGAGCACGAGGAACGGCAGGAACTGCAAGGCGGTGACGACACCGACGGCCACGCCGGAGTCGCCGGACAGGACGGTGAGCACGAGCCAGTCCTGGGCAACTCGCTGCATCCACGTACCGATGTTCGCGACGAGCGCTCCCGCGAACCACAACCGGTAGTTGAAATAACGCAGCGAGGAAAAAGTGGGACTCATGTAGTAGCGATCCTCCTGAGGATCTCGGTGGCTTCGGCCAGGGTGGTGCGCTCGGCGAGGGTCAGGCCGGCAAGGCGTTTCGCGAGCCACGCGTCGCGGCGACGTCGCGTCTCGCGCACCTCTTGCTCACCGGCGGGGGTGACGGTCACGAGCACCTGACGGCGGTCGGTCGGGTGCTCCCCGCGCGAGACGAGGCCCGCCTCGACGAGCGAGGTCACGGTGCGGGTCATGGACGGCGGCTGGACGTGTTCGCGCTCGGCGAGGGCACCGGGGGTGAGCGGTCCGAGCTTGGCCAGGGCGTGCAGCACGGAGTACTGGGCGTCGGTGATCTCGCTGCTGCTGCGCTCCATCCGCAACCGGCGACTCGAGCGCAGCAGGGCGAGGCGAAGCTCCCCGGCGAGCGTGCCGGGGCGGCACTGCGACGGCTTGACCGCCGACGACGACGAAGACGGCGCGAGAGCCGTGGCGGGGGATGTAGGGCTGGGCATGTCCTTAGCCTACGTCATTACCTTAGGTAACGACCTGCCGAAGCAGATTTCTCACCCGCTCGTTACCACACCTCACCCCCCGACTGGGCCCGAAATGCGTAGAATCACCCAATGCCATCCGATTCGCAGGTGCATCTGCCCCGGCGCGGATTGGCTTGGGCGCTCGCGGGCTACGCCGTCGTGCTGACCTTCGTGCTCGGCTGGCCGACGCCGGTCGACGCGCCGCTGCACACCACGCTTCTCGCGGCCCTGCGCTGGCTGCACGACCAAGGCCTGCCCTCCTGGATCGGCTACACAGAGGTGGAGTTCTCCGCGAACATCTCCCTGTTCGTGCCGGTCGGGGTCCTGCTGACCCTCGCGCTGCGTCGCGAGTGGTGGTGGGTGGCCGTGCTCGCCGGCTTCGGCTTCTCGACCCTCGCGGAGCTCGCGCAGGGTTCGCTGCTCCCGGAGCGCTTCGCCATGCCGCGCGACGTCGTCGCCAACACCCTGGGCACGCTGCTCGGCTCCGGCCTCGCGGTGCTGATCAGCCGCCGCCAAGCGCGCGCGCACCAGCGAGCCGCGCACCGCATCACATTCGAGCGCGTGAGCACGGCCGGGGCAGGTCGCGACCCCGCCGACGCCGACGCCTGACCGTTTCCAGGCTGAGCCTGACCGTTTCCAGGCTGAGCACGGGTCGGCGTCGTGGCGCACCGCGGCGGGCGGTTCGAGGCCGTCCGGTACGCCGGCAACGCCACGGACGCGGCCCTCCACTGTCGTCCTCATCCGGGAGGAGGCCGACGCCTTCGCCGAGATCCTCAGCGCCCCGGGGATCGCCGAACGGTTCACTGACGTCTGAGCTGAGTCTTCTGCCGCTCCTGCGCCGGCCGAACCGCACACCCGATCGTTCGTCACGAGCCGGGATTCTCATCGCTCGCCCGAGCAAGCGGTAATGGCTGCCGACCAACCGCGAACTGGGAGTTGTTGTCGTCGGAGCGCCGAAAACTCGACAACGACTCCCAGTTCGCGGCGCGAGCGAGCCGAGGACGGCGGGCCGAGGCCTTCGGCGTCGACGGCGGGCTCGGCCCCCTAGCACCGTGGGGTGGGCGGGGCTCAGTGCATCGCTCTGTGCGTCCAAAGTGCAGTGAATGAGGCGTTTTGGTGCACTTTTGCTGCACTGAGGGCTGCACTGAGGTCGCGTCGGCCGGCTGCCCGGACAGGCAAGAAGCTCACCGGTTTGCGGGGGGGGAGGTCCGCATCCGACCGGGGCGAGCTCAGCATTGTCGCGGACCTCACCTCGCTGGCGCCGAGCTCCGGCTCGATCGTCGCTGTCTACCCGATCACCGGGACGCAGGTGGGGTCGGGGTCCGGCGTGATCGGCTCGGTGTCGCTCGGGACCGGGCAGAGCGTCGGGTCCGAGGTGGGCACCGGGTCGGTGGCCGGCGGGGGATCGGTCGGGTCCGGGGTGGGCGTCGGGTC
>NZ_DATCNW010000069.1:0-3734 GCF_036565025.1 Pengzhenrongella sp. | reverse complement strand
GTGCCGATCCGCACCACGTGCGTGTCGATCGCCGCGGCCAGGCCGTGCCGTTCGGCGATGCCCAGGAACTCCTCCGGTGCCACGAGGTGGTCGCCCTGGCGCATGCGCAGCAGCAGCTCGCAGCCGGTGATCTGCCCGGACGCCAGGTCGAGGATCGGCTGGGTCAGCAGCGTAAAGAGGTTGTCGTCGAGGGCCCGGTGGATCTGGTCGGTCCAGTGGAATCGTGCTCGCGACTGGGCCGCCGCCGTACCCGCGGGTTCGAAGACGACCAGCCCGTCCCGGCCACCGTCCTTGGCTGCGTACATCGCGAGGTCGGCGTTGCTGGTGACCTCATCGGCGGTGTGACCTCCGGTGCCGTCGAGCATGACCAGCCCGGCGCTGGCCGTCGTGCGCACGCGTTGCCCAGCGCGGTTGAACCTGATGTCCCGGACCGCGTCGAGCACCTCGTGGGCGGCGGTGGTCGCCCCATCGACGTCGACCGCCCAAAGCAGGATGGCGAACTCGTCCCCGCCGAGGCGGGCGATCACGTCGCTCTCGCGGACCCGGCTGCGGAACACGTCGGCGATCGCGCACAGCAGGCCGTCGCCGGTGGGGTGGCCGAAGGTGTCGTTGATGTCCTTGAAGTTGTCCAGGTCGAGCAGCACCAGGGCCCCGTTGACGTTGGCCCGGGTGGCCAGGGTGAGGTAGTGCTCGAGGTCCTCGCGGAAGCGTCGGCGGTTCGCGAGCCCGGTCAGCGGGTCGTGGTCGGCCAGGTAGACCAGCCCGCTCTCGTAGCCCTTGCGGTCGGTGATGTCCTCCACGTGCAGCACGGCCTGGGTCCCGGTCCCCGTCCCCGCCGGCCCGATCCGTGCGGCACTGAACGAGACCCAACGCCGGGCGCCGTCGGCCCTGATCAGCCTGAGCTCGGTCCGGTACTCGTCGATGCGTCCGGCCGCGACCTCGGCCAGCTGTTCGGCCTCGGCCGGCGCATCCCGGAGGTCCGTGAGGTCGTCCAGCGTCATGTCTGTCAGCTGGTCCACGTCATACCCGCTGATCTCGCTCAGGCTCTGGTTGGCGTTCAGAATCCGCCGATCGAAACCGACCACGGCCATCCCGACGGGAGCGAACTCGAAGGCCGCCACGAACTCGGCGGTGGACCTGGCCAGCGCCTGGTCGGCAACCACCCGATCGGTGACGTCGTGAGCCATCACCAGGGTGCCCAGGGGCTGCCCGTTGCGGTTGGTCAATGGCGACGCGTGGACGTCGTACCGCCGCCCGTTGATCGTCTCCCGGATCGGTGTTCCGTCCCGGCTGCCGATGATCAGTTGACCGGACACGGGAAGCAGCAGCTCGAGCTCCCGACCGATGAGCTTCCCGGCCGGCAGGCCGAAGGCGGCGGACGCGGCCGGGTTCGCGTCGATCACCCGGTTCATCGGGTCCAGGGTGACGACGAGATCGCGGATCGTCATGAACACCTGGCTGCGGCCGATGGGCTGTAGCCGCACCAGCCGGTAGCGGAGTACGCCCCAGACCAGGATCAGACCGGAGATGAGGAACGCGAACGGGGTCAGGTCGATCGTGCCGAACAGCGGGATGCCCACGTTATAGAGCACGTTGACGACGAACGGCAGGGCGAAGCTGAGCACAAGCACCACGGACAGCCGCCGGTACAGCGGCGAGATGCGGCTCAGGCGCACCACGAGCACCATGGTCGCTCCCCACAGCAGCAGATAGGTGTAGATGCTGTGTGGCCAGAACAGGTCACCAGCCACGGAGACGTCTGATGTCGGGCCACCGGGGTAGTAGCGGATCAGGTCATGGGTGCGCGTGTTCGACAGAAGCGCGAGCACGAGCAGCGGCTCAACCCCGAGGAGCAGCATGGTGCGGCGCCGGAGCCAGGCCGGGCCGCCGGTGTACACCGCCACGAAGGCGACCCACGCCGGAGGCAGGGCGCAAATGCCGACATACTTCAGATCTCCCCAGGTATGTCGTTCGGCGGCGGTGGGGGAGGCCAGTTCGAGCGTGTAGGCGAGACTCCAGATCCCGGTGGCGAGCAGGACGAGGGCGAGCCAGAGCGTTGTCGTGCCCTCCCTGCGGCGCCAGACCACGGTCGCCAGCACGGCGAACGCGCCCGAAGCCAGCAGGGTCAGGAGCCCTCCGGGAGTCCACAGCCACATGCAAAACCACCCCGTCTCCAGAGGAGAACGTCTCCGCGTCCCGTAGCTCGCAGCGGTCGGACAGGACGTCTCTCCTCCATTCTGCTCCGTCCCGCCGTGAGGACGATCGACTTGGCCCCTTGCGGGCGCCGCGAGCCACCATCGCTGCCCGGCGACGACCGCGCTCGGCCGCCGTGCAGGGCGCTTCCGGACTGGTCGTGTGGGGCACACGGTCGGGCTCTGCACGCTCCCCGGACTCGTTTCGCCTTCGAGCGGTGCGGGTGGCCGATGTGCAGGTCCGCGCCGCGGGACAGCGATTCCGGCCCGGCCTGAGCGTCCGGGTTCTAGCCTGATCTTGACCTGTGATCTCGAGCCCCTCGACCAAGGACACAACGATGTCTCCTGTTGCCCCGTTCGTCTCTGACCGCTTCGCCGGTAAGACCGCGATCGTGACCGGTGCGGGTTCCGGCATCGGGCGGGCAACTTGCGGTACGACTGGCGATGGAGGGCGCCACGGTCGTCGCGAGCGACGTCTCGGTGGTTCGGCTCGAGGATCTGGTCGCCGAGCACCCCGACCTTGACCTGGTCACCGTGGCGGGAGACATCTCCACCGAGGACACCGTCCAGGCGGTCGTGGCCGCGGCGGGCGGCCGGGTCGACGCCCTGGCCAACGTCGCCGGGATCATGGACGCCTTCCTGCCACCGGCGGAGGTCGACCACGCGACCGGGGACCGCGTCTTTGCCGTGAACGTCACCGCCGTGATGCGCCTCACCCGTGCGGTGCTGCCACTCATGCTCGAGGCCGGCATCGGTGCCATCGTCAACGTCTCCTCCGAGGCGAGCCTGCGCGCCTCGGCCTCGGCCTCGGGGGTGGCATACACGGCGTCGAAGCATGCGGTCAACGGGTTGACCAAGAGCACCGCGGGCTTCTACAAGTCCCAGGGCATCCGGGCGAACGCGGTGGCCCCCCGGGGCGGTCCTGACGAACATCGAAGCACCGTTCAAGTCCGAGCACGCCGCTGCCGTCCTCGGGCCGATCATGGGCACGACCATCCCGGCGCCCGCGACTTCCGAGCAGCTCGCGGCAACGATCACGTGGCTGCTCAGCGACGACGCGAGCAACGTCAACGGCGCCATCCTCCCGTGCGACGGCGGTTGGTCGGCCATCTGAGCGGTGGGTCGCCTCCGCGCAGGAGTTGCTCAGCCCTGCGACCGCCTCCGAGTCGCGTACGAGTTGCTCAGCCCTGCGACCGCCTCCGAGTCCCATACGAGTTGCTGAGCCCTGCGACCTCCGAGCCGCATACGAGTAGCGAAGTCTCGTGTTCGACCAGGTCGAAACCCGCGCACCTGCTTTTGCACTTACCTCAGAACGGTGGTTCGTCAGGGAGCTCGACCTTGGGCAGGGCCTCGATTCGGGGGCGGGGTTCGACGGTCGGGTCGGCGGGGTAGGAGGGTCGTTCGTAGCGGTGCCCGGTGGGCGAGGTCCAGGTCGTGGTCCCGGTCGCCGCGTCGCGTACGACGTCCCAGTCGCCGTCCGTCTTCATCACATGGTGGTGCTTGCAGAGACTATGAACGTTTTCGCACGTGGTCTGCTCGTCG
>NZ_DATCNW010000068.1:0-1552 GCF_036565025.1 Pengzhenrongella sp. | reverse complement strand
CCTGGTCCACAGCGAGGCGACAGGCATCTGCGGCTCGGAGGTCGAAGGCTACCTGGGCATGATGTCGAACCGCGTGCCCCCGCTGGTCATGGGTCACGAGTTCGCAGGCACTGTCACCGAGGTGGGGGAGTCCGTCGACAGCGCCTGGCTCGGCAAGCGCGTGGCCGTCAACCCGATCGTCGGCTGCGGCCACTGCATCGACTGCGCGAGTGGCGGCCGGAACCTGTGCCCCGAGCGCTACCTGCTCGGCGTCGGGGTGCCCGGCGCCTTCGCCACGATCGTCTCGGTGCCGGAGCGCTGCCTTTTCGAGATCCCGGCCGGCATGGACGCCCGCCTCGGCGCGCTGGCGGAGCCGCTGGCCAATGGGATCCACGCCATCCGCCGGGGCGCGCCCGACGGCGCCAAGACCGCCGCGGTCATCGGCGCGGGGACGATCGGGCTCGGCTGCATGCAGGCTGCCCTGCTCCATGGCATCGCCTCCATCACGGTGATCGAGCGCCACCCGATGCGGCGCCAGCACGCCACGCGCCTCGGCGCCCACGCCACCCACGCCACGGCAGAAGGCCTACGGCCTGCGTTCGACCTCGTGATCGACGCTGTGGGTTCCGAGGCAACGCGCCTCGTTGGCCTTGATCTGCTGAACCCAGGCGGCACCGCCGTGTTCATCGGCATGCACAGCGACGAGACGCCCCTGCCCTGGCGGCGGGTGATCCGCGGCAATCACACGATCCGCGGCGTGTTCGCATATTCGGACGCGGACTTTCAGCAGTCGATCGATTGGCTCTCGCAGGGCAAGGCCGGCATCGGAGACCTGAAAGCAGTGCTGCCGCTGGACGAGGGCCCGGCGGCCTTTGCCTTGCTGGCCAAGGGGCCGACCGATGACATCAAGGTCTTCCTCAGTGCCTGAATCTCTCGCCGGCAAGGTCGCCATCGTCACGGGTGGCGGCAGCGGTATCGGCGCGGCCATCGTCGCGAGCCTCACCGACGCAGGTGTCACGTGCCACGCGATCGCGCGCCGCGGGCCGGTGAAGCTCGACGTGACGGACCAGCCCGCGGTTCAGCGTTTTGTCGATTCGCTCGACCGCCTCGACATCCTGGTCTGCGCGGCGGGCGACAACGTGCCCCGGCGCCGGCTCGAGGAGATCACGCCCGAGGTGTGGAACCACCTCATCGCCGTCAATCTCAGCGGCGCGTTCTATTTCATCAACGCCGGGCTTCGCAAGCTGCGTGAGGCGCGCGGCGACGTCCTGCTCATCGGCAGCGTTTCGGGCCAGTGGCCGGACCTGAGCGGCCCCGCGTACGCGGCGAGCAAGGCTGGGATGAACGCCCTCGCCGCAACAGCGGGCTTCGAGGAGCACATGAACGGCGTGCGTTTCTCGGTCATCAAACCCGGACTCGTCAACACTCCGTTGCTGCTCAAGCGGCCGTCCCCACCGCCGGCCGAGCTGGCTGACGCGATGCTCCACCCCGAGGACGTGGCGGAGGCGTGCCTGATGCTGTTGCAGCTCCCGCGACGCGCCCACATCCCGGAGCTGACGATCGTGCCGACCCG